>JBNLAL010000009.1:0-15035 GCA_050302115.1 Gammaproteobacteria bacterium
TTAGTCATGGTGGTACTTCTATAGTCACATTAATGGCAGGATTTGGTATGTTGATGGCAATACATACGCATAGACGTTTTCTCTCATTTTAAAATCAAATATGTTAAAACTAATCTCACTCTTTTTAATATTACTTTCTCTTTCTCTGGGTGCATGTGCCAATATTGATGCTATTGCATCTAAGGATGATTTTATCAATCAAATGGAAAAAAAATACGGGTTTGACAGGAATGAATTGGTAAAAATATTTGAACAGGCCATTGTTTCAAAATCAATTCTGGATGCTATTTCCCGTCCAGCAGAAAAAAAATTACCCTGGTACAAATACCGGGAAATTTTTATTCAGGAAAAACGTATTCGTGAAGGCGTTCAATTCAGGAATAATAATTTTAAAAAGCTTGAAGAGGCAGAAAAGCGTTTTGGAGTACCAGCAGAAATTGTTACCGCAATAATCGGTGTTGAAACTTTTTATGGTCGAATAACCGGTAGTTATCGTGTGGTTGATGCATTAAATACACTTGCTTTTCATTATCCAAAACGTTCGGTTTTTTTTCGTGGAGAACTGGAACAGTTTTTATTATTAACAAAAGAGCAGGGTTTTAATCCACTATCACTAAAGGGTTCTTATGCAGGTGCTATGGGAATGCCACAATTTATTTCCAGTAGTTATCGACATTATGCAATCGATTTTGATAATGATAATGTAATTGATATCTGGAATAATCCGAATGATGCAATTGGAAGTGTTGCAAATTATTTTTATGAACATGGGTGGCAACGAGGGAAGCCTGTTATTGAGAAAGTAACAGTTAATGGGAGTAAATATAAAAATGTATTAGGTGGTGATCTCAAACCGGATATTGAGCCCTCGCAATTAGAAGAGCTTGGAATACAATCCCATGAAAAAATGGAAAATTCTGAAAAACTGAAGCTTCTGGAATATGAGTTGAAACATAATAATGAATATTGGTTAGCGCATAATAATTTCTATGTCATAACGCGATACAATCACAGTGAACTCTATGCCATGGCTGTTTTCGAATTAGCAATGGAGATAAAAAAACGCACCTATAAAACGATGCAGAGTCTGAATTAATATCATGGGTTTTCATTCTGTTATTTTCCTTCGAACGAGATATCACGTAACCATTCTCTTCTGTGTGTCTTTGTTGTCTGCATGTAGTAACGTAAGTATTCAACCAGTAATACGTAATGGAACCCCGAATGGAAATATTGACGTGAGTCGTATTCCCAACGCAGTGCCTAAGAAAGAGTCGAAAAGCAAATACGGAAATCCAAAATCATATGTTGTATTTGGTAAACGTTATTATGTTATGGATGAAAGTAAGGGCTATATAGAGAAAGGAATTGCTTCATGGTATGGCCCTAACTTTCATGGAAAGAGAACCTCCAGTGGTGAAACCTATGACATGTATGCCATGACAGCTGCACACAAAAATTTACCACTACCGACATATGTTAAAGTAACTAATCTCAGTAATGGACGAAATGTAATTGTGAAGGTCAACGATCGAGGTCCTTTTCACGAGAACCGGATTATTGATCTTTCCTATACAGCAGCCTTGAAACTGGATATTGTAAAGAGTGGAACGGGTCTGGTAGAAATTCAGGCCATCAATCCGGATGCACCTTATCCTGATTTGCGGGATAAGGGGGCACCTGTTAAGGTTGCAACGCTATCAGATGGAGACGATAGTTTTTATATTCAGGTAGGTTCTTTTAGTGAACTATCCAATGCTGAAACCTTACGCAAGAAACTGGGTCCATTAGGAGAACACCTGGTAAAAATTAGTCAGGTTGTTGTAACAGGAAACACTCTTTACCGAGTCAGGATTGGTCCGTTAACCGATATTGATTTTGCTGATTCTATTGTTTCAAAATTATCCGCTTATGGCGTATTTGATCATCATATTGTAGTTAACTAACAAATTTAAATTAAACATCAAGCTTATGGTTAAAAGTGCATCAAAAATTATAGTTTTATTGGTTTTAATATTTATCAGTAGCTTATCGGTATCGGCGGAAAGTATGATTATTCCTGCTCCACCAAAGATTAAAGCATCGTCTTATCTGGTGATGGATTTTGATAGTGGAAAGTTTCTTGTCGAAGAAAATATTGACGAAAGAGTTCCACCAGCAAGCTTAACCAAGATGATGACAATTTATGTCGTCGCCAGTGAATTGAAAAATGGGAAAATCAGCCTGGACGACGAAGTTCTGGTTAGTGAAAAGGCCTGGAGAACACAAGGTTCAAGAATGTTTATCGAGGTAGGTAAAAACGTAAAACTTGATGATTTATTACATGGAGTGATCATACAGTCAGGTAATGACGCCAGTGTTGCATTGGCTGAATATATCTCTGGTACGGAAGATGCTTTTGCTGATTTAATGAATAAGCATGCTCAAAGATTAGGCATGAAAGATACGCGTTTTATGAACAGCACAGGATTACCACATGAAGGACATTATACAACGACACGTGATTTAGCCATTCTGGCTCGTGCCTTAATCAGGGATTTTCCGGAAGAGTATGCTTACCATAAGATAAAAGAGTTTACGTATAATAATATTAAACAGCATAACCGAAATAAATTACTATGGCGTGATCGTAGTGTTGATGGTGTAAAGACAGGTCATACCGATGAAGCGGGTTATTGTCTGGTTGCTTCTGCTATCAGAGATGGCATGCGTTTAATATCCGTCGTTATGGGAACGGACGGTATGAATGCCCGTGCCAAAGCAAGTCAGGCATTATTAAATTATGGCTATCGCTTTTTTGAAACGCACAAACTTTATAGTGCGGGAGATTTAATAACCAGTGTGGAGGTCTGGAAAGCAGACAAGGACACTATAAATCTGGGTATTAATAATGATCTGTATGTGACTGTCCCACGTGGTCAATACGATAATCTGGAACCCGTTGTCGAGATTGATAAAAAAATCATTGCACCAGTTAATTCCGGAGAACCGCAGGGAATATTAAATGTGATGCTAACAAATGAAAAAATTGTAACGGTCCCACTTTTAGCGCTGGAAACAGTTTCAGAAGGAGGAATTGTTAACAGAATGAAAGATGAGATTCGTCTTTTATTTAAATAAAACCAGCCAATGTCACTAGTCTATCTAAATGGGGAATTTAAACCCCTTTCCGAAGCCTCCGTGAATGTTCTCGATAGAGGGTTCACGTTTGGTGATGGGGTTTATGAGGTTATACCGGTCTTTAATCGTAGAGTATTTCGTTTTGACGAGCATATGCAGCGTCTGGAAAATAGTCTCAATGCAATTTACATGGATAATCCTTATTCAGCAGAGGAATGGCAATCGATCTTCAAGCGATTAATTGATTCGATAGAAGAGGAAAATCAGTCTATATATTTACAAATTACGCGTGGTGTCAGTGAGCGCGATCATGATATTTCCCTAGCTGATAAGCCAACCGTTTTTGTTATAGCTAAACCTATTGTTAAAAAGGATCTTTCTTCGGGTATTAAGGCTATTACGCATGATGATATACGGTGGTCAAATTGTAATATTAAGGCTATAACTTTATTACCCAGTGTTTTACTTCGTCACCGTGCCAAGCTTAAAGGAGCAAAAGAAGCAATACTTATAAAGGACGATTTTTTGACAGAAGGTGCAGCCAGTAATGTATTTGTAATTAAAAATAATATTATTTATACAACGCCAAAAGATAATACTGTATTGCCTGGCATTACACGTGACCTTCTTCTAGAGTTACTTGAAAAAAATAAAATTCAATTTAGGGAAGAGAAGATTTCTAAAAAGAGTCTGCTTGAGGCTGATGAAATTTGGATCACGAGTTCAACCTGGGAAATTGTGCCTGTCGTTCAGTTGGATGAAAAGGCAGTTGGTGATGGCAAGGTGGGGACAATGTGGTATAAAGCAAACGATTTGTACCAGGAATTTAAACACACTCTTTGTGATTAGTCATGGATATCTATAAAGCATTTTCTATTGAAGCCGCACATAGGCTGCCTAATCTGCCCGACGATCATAAGTGTAGCCGATTACATGGTCATTCTTTTTATATTGAAGTACATGTTAGTGGTGAAGTTGATCAAAAAACAGGATGGGTGATGGATTTTGCTGACATCAGTAATAAGTTTAAGCCACTGTTTGAACAACTGGATCACCATTACCTTAATGATATAGAAGGACTGGAAAATCCAACTAGTGAAAATCTGGCTAAATGGATTTGGGACAAATTAAAGCCAGAGCTGGAATTGTTGTCTGCTATCGTTGTTAAGGAAACCTGTACTGCGGGTTGTATCTATAAAGGTCAATAAAATCAGGTTTTAAGTCCTGTTCCCTTGTTTAACAAGTATAAGCAAAAAGAAAATAGGCTGGCTATAAACAGAGTCAGAATAAAAAAAGCTAGTCCAATATCAATATCAGACACGCCTAACATGCCATATCTGAATGCATTCACCATATATAAAATAGGGTTGAAACTGGAAATAGATTGCCAAAATTCAGGTAAGAGGTTGATAGAATAAAACACACCACCAAGATAGGTCAGTGGAGTTAGAACGAAGGTGGGTATTATGGATATATCATCAAATTTTTTTGCAAAAATTGCATTTATCATTCCACCCAGAGCAAACACCATAGATGTCATAATTACTACAGCAATAGTTATAGGGTAACTATAGATATTCAAGTCAGTAAAAAAAAGTGCAACAAAAGTAACAACAATACCTACAAGGCATCCACGCGTAACCCCGCCAGTTACAAAGCCCATTAAAATCACAAAATTGGGAATAGGTGCCACCAGTATTTCCTCTATATGTCGTTGAAACTTGGCACTAAAGAAAGAAGATACGACATTGGCATAGGAGTTATTAATTATTGCCATCATAATGATACCCGGGGCAATATAATCAATATAAGTAAACCCATCCATTGTACCTATCCTGGGGCCAATCAAACTTCCAAATATTACAAAATATAATGTCATGCTAATGGCCGGTGGGAGAATTGTTTGTACCCATATCCGGGTAAATCGGGATATTTCCTTAATAACAATAGTGTTAAATGCGACTAATATTGGATGTCGGTTCATAATTATTGTTTATTGTTATTACTGCTTAATAAGTCCAGAAATAATTCTTCCAGACGGTTTGATTTATTGCGCATGCTGCAAATCTTAAGATTATTTTTTGAAAGTAAATCGAATAACTCATTGAGGTTTTTTTGTCGAACCACTTCAACCTCAATGGTTGATGGATCAACCAGCGTAGCAGGAAAACCATTAAAATCAGGTAAAGTAGCAACGGGTTCGATCAGATCCAGTATAAATGTTTCTCTGTTCAATTTAGAGAGAAGTTGTTTTATTGAGGTGTTTTCTATAATTTGGCCTTTATCAATGATTGCAATGTTTTTACACAAGCTTTCGGCCTCTTCCAGATAATGAGTCGTTAAGACGATTGTAATTCCCGAACGGTTTATCTCGATGAGAAAGTCCCACATAGAGCGCCTTAATTCAACATCAACACCTGCAGTGGGCTCGTCCAATATTAGCATGCGTGGTTCGTGAACCAATGCCCGGGCAATCATCAACCGGCGTTTCATACCTCCAGACAGGTTACGGGAACGTTCATGGCGTTTTTCCCATAAGCCAAGTTTCCCCAGATATTTTTTCGCACGATCATGCGCAGTTTTACGATCAATACCGTAAAAACCACCTTGATTGAGTACTATTTCAAGACAGGTTTCAAACTGAGAAAAATTAATTTCCTGTGGCACAATACCGATGGATGCCTTGGCCGCTTCTGTTTCTGTAGATATATCATGACCAAAAACTTTGATGGTACCAGATGTTTTTTTTACCAGATCGCAAATGATGCCAATCGTTGTAGATTTTCCCGCGCCATTGGGACCGAGTAAGGCAAAGAAGTCACCCTGGTTAACATTCAGGTCGATACCACCAAGTGCGACTACACCGTTTCTATAGGTCTTTTTTAATTGTTTGATTTCAAGTGCAGGCATTTAAAGAATATAAAGTATTGGGCCACACTCTGTGGCCAGAATGTACATTATAAGGTGTAAATGCCCAATCGAGAAACGTTGGGAAAAATAAGTGAGATGATTATCCTTCTAATTTACTAATTGTTTCTTTTTGTGATTGGCCGACTTTACTAAGTGCCAATGTCAATTCGCTGTCACGTTTTAATGCGAGTTTAAAATATTCTTTTGCCACCTTGATTAATCGTGTTTCATTATCCGTTCTGACGTAAGCATTTCTTTTACCTGTCGAACCGGGTAATAAAGCCTGTTCACCAAAGTAATCTCCAGGCTTGAGTTTTGCCAGGATATTTATTTTACCGTCCTCATCGATAATAAAAACCTCGACAATACCATCCAGGATCACATAAAGACTATCTCCTGGATCATCTTCCTTAATGACAAATTCACCTGGCCCTACTGTAATAATTTCGGTCCATGTTTGATAAGAGTCAAGTTCGACCTCGGACAAGGCTTTAAATAAACGTAGTTCGCCAAGCATATTGCGTACTTCATCACGTTCCTTTTTAACGGGGGCTGGCACGGTAATATCTTCCGATTCATCCAGTCCACCTACATGAAGCAGGACATGTTTTTTATCAATTCGGAATACTTTACTGGGGTGTAATGCATGAACACTTGCATTTCGACGTCCACTACCTCCGGGCAATAATGCCTGTTCCCCGAAAAAATCTCCTTTACGTAAAGTGGCAATTGTAATTTCCCTGCCACTTGTACCACCGCGGATTGAAACCTCAACAGTACCGTCAAGAATGACATACATACAATCACCTATTTCTTCTTCACGGATAATACGTTGTTTCATTTCGTATTCTTCGTAGCCATTGTCCGGAGAATTGATAATTCCATTTAATTCAGCATGGCTTAAAGAAGCAAACAGAGGAATCTTGCTTAATAACTCTGGTGTAATTGTTTCAATTGTCATTTAGTTACCATTTTATTTTTTGTCTATGCTACATACCTTTATATGCAGACCTTTATAGTCATAAATACCTGTAAATAATAGATACATATATTAAACGATAATCTTAAATACGATTGATAAACTGTTCACAATGTTTATTTATTTAATTTAATAAGACAGCGAACTGGTTCACAAAAGCCAGAAAAGTTTATTCTGTCTTATTATCTGTGTCATCTTTTTTCGTTTGTGATTTTTTCTTGCTGGCCTTTTTACGAGTTCCACTTTTATTTTCAATTGACTCAGTAACACCACCATTACTTCCTTTTGGCCAGGGGCTAAAAGGGAAGGGTCTTTCTTCCGATTTGAAAGTAATATATTTTAATATCTGTGAGACATACATTGTCAGAGAATCACTAAAGTCTAACAATTGGGTATTAAGTTCTGTCGTGAATAATTTCATTATGAATTGAAATATGACAACCAGCCAGATAAGGAAAAACAGGAAATAAAAAATTACCGCATAAACAAGTATGAACAGACCACGTGTCCATACATCAATATTTTTTGCATTTTCTTTTATGTCCATATTACGTTCCTCTTTTTGCTTATAGACTAATAGTTGACCTATTTTTCATAAAATTCAATAACTATTCTGTCTAATCAACAAGTTCAGGTAAAAAATACGTTTTATCAATGGTGCCATGCAATGATGCCAGGCTGGCTTGAAGCATGTCTATATGGTCGTGGAAGCCCGATTTTGCCAGTTTTTCAATATCGATATTGCTGTTTAGCCGTTGCAGGCTACCTACTTCACGTAATACCAGTTCATTGTTTGGCAGATTAATGAAACACTTTTTCACCTCGGCAATACAATGGGCAACCGAGCGGGGAAATTCCTCTGTTTGAAGCAAAAACTGCAAAACGAGTGCACCACGAACACGGGTTCGACTGGATTGACGGTACATCTGGTACGCTGTTAAAGATTTTAATACGCTGACCCATTGAATATTGTCAAAAGGGGTTAATTCATTTTCATGTGTTTCGATCAAGTTTGCCGAGCGCACATCAATAATGCGGGTCGTCATATCGGCGCGTTCCAGGTTACGGCCAATACGCAGAAACTCATACCCCTGGTCGTGAGTCATCGTGCCAGCCAGGAGTCCGGTGATCTGATGAACTTTACCAATAATTGAATTCAAAAAAGCATAACGACCACGACGCCCCAGTGCCGTCGACATATTATTTTTAATCTGATGATGTAAATCATTCAATAACTCCCAGGCCTCCCGGGGAATGATATCGCGTGAAGTTCTAACGTTTTCTCTAGCCTGGTTTATGCAGGATAACAGAGAACTGGAGTTGTCTGTGTCGGCAATGATAAACCGGATGACACTCTTTTCATCAGGCTCGTCATATAATTCATAAAAGGTTTTATCGTTACCCGTAATAAGCACAATGGGTTCCCACCCAAAAGGTGTTTTAACTGGAAGATCCAATAACAGGTTTTCATTCACATTTACAATACGTGCCATGTTTTCTGCACGTTCCAAATGTCGTGACAACCAGTAAAGTTCTTCAGCTACTCGGGATAACATAATTATTTCCCTTCCATATCAACAACCCAGGTATCTTTACTACCTCCACCCTGAGAGGAGTTAACGACGATTGAACCTCTACGCAATGCAACGCGAGTTAAGCCGCCCATGGTGACGTTTGTTTGTTGCCCTGATAATACAAAAGGCCTTAAATCAAGATGACGGGGTTCAAGCTGATCATTGATAAGTGTTGGTGATGTTGAAAGACTGATCATAGGTTGTGCAACATATTCACGCGGGTTTTTCTTAATTTGCCGTGCCATTGTTGCCCGTTCTTTTTTTGTTGATTTGGGGCCAATCAGCATGCCATATCCGCCAGCTTCATTGGCCGGTTTAACAACCAGTTTATCCAGGTTTTTCAGGACATGATCCAGATCAGGTTTTTGAAAACACAGATACGTGGGAACAGTATTCAGTATGGGGTCTTCATCCAGATAGTATTTAATAATCTTTGGCACATAGGCATAGATCACCTTATCATCGGCAACACCACAACCGGGGGCATTGGCTAATGTAACATTGCCCTTTTTCCAGGCACGCATTAATCCTTTAACACCCAGCATGGACTCTTTATTAAATACTTCGGGATCAATAAACAGATCGTCTATACGTCGATATATAACATCAACTTTTTCCAGGCCATCGATCGTCTTCATGTAAACGCAGTCATCATCTGCAACGATCAAGTCTCTTCCCTCGACCAGTTCAACACCCATTTGCTGTGCAAGATAGGCGTGTTCAAAATAGGCTGAGTTATAAACACCGGGAGTCAGTACAACAACCTCGGGGAAGTCCTTGGGTTCGGGTGACACAGAGGCAAGGGTATCGAAAAGTTGAGATGGGTAATCATCAACGGGCTGTACTTTGTACATTTCAAAAAGTTCGGGAAAGATTCTTTTTGAAACGAGACGATTTTCCAGCATATAAGACACACCTGACGGTACACGCAGATTGTCTTCCAATACATAATACTGGCCGTCCTTATCACGAATCACATCACTGCCACAGATATGCGCCCAGATATCCAGGGGTGGTTTTATCCCTACAGCCTGTTTACGAAAATTTCTTGATCCGGTTATTAATGATTTTGGAATTATCTTATCTTTGAGTATTTTCTGTTCACCATAAAGATCACCAATAAAAAGGTTCAAAGCATGGACACGTTGTTTTAGTCCTGCTTCCAATGGATCCCATTCCTTTTTATTTATGATTCTGGGGATAATATCGAATGGCCAGATTGTTTCCACGCGCCCTTGTTCGTTATAAACCGTATAGGTAACACCCATAACAGTAATAGCAAGATCGGAAGCAGCCTTACGTTCCTTGAGTTCTTCGGGAGAAAGAGATTTTAGATATTTACTTAACTGGCGTGCATGCGCCCGGGGAACACCTGATGCAGTGATTAATTCATCGAAGCAGTCTTTTGAATTGTATTCTTTCCAATTTATTGTCATAAAAACTATTTATTAGTTTATCAACACCTCATCGCCGATAGTAATTATTCCCCCTGACAATATTCTTGCCGTAATTCCTCCATGCCCACGCATGGCGTTATACCCACCGCGCCCTAGTGCTTCCTCCATTCTCGAACACGGATGACAGGGACCAGTGCCTTCCAGTATACAGTTTCCAATACTAAAAATCTGGTCTTTTAAACTTAACACATTAATTCTTGAGACCAATAAATTACGTCTTAGTTGTTCAGGGTTGACCTTGCTCTTATTTAAAAGTGTTGCAATAACAGACAAGTGTTCTGCCTGTAATAAGGTGATCTGGCGTTTTTTTCCTGTTCTATTCGCACTATGATCGCCCTCTATGCCTCTATCGGTTATTAGAGTGGCTGATTTTGGCATGATTATGGTGTCATGATGAGAAGGGCGAATTCCAATCCAGTCCAGCCTTCCGGAATATGCACTATGTTTGCGCAATTGGGCCAGAGTTTGTCCTGATTTGAGCATAATGGATAGGGATTATGTGTTAATCTTTAAAAAAATGAAGAGTTATATTGCATCGTATTATGGTAGAGAAAGAAGAAGATAGCATAATGAAATTTCCTTGTGAGTTTCCCATAAAGGTGATGGGAGCAGCCGAGGAAAATTTTGATATGCTGGTGGTCAATATTGTAAGAAAGCATGCACCGGATTTGACAGAAGGGGCGGTCAAAAGTCGTAAAAGTAAGGAAGGCCGGTTTATTTCTATAACAGTAACAGTACAGGCTGAAAGCAGGCAACAGTTAGATAATATTTATATGGACTTAACAGCCCACGAAAAAGTCTTGATGGCATTATGAGTATCCGGGTCAAAGATTTAGGGTTGAGGGATTATGCTGAAACGTATGATGCAATGCGTGAGTTCAACCGGCAAAGAGACAGTACAACGCGGGATGAAATCTGGTTGCTTGAACATTTGCCCGTTTATACATTGGGCATGTCGGGCAAAGAGGAACATTTGTTAAACACAAAAAATATTCCTGTAATTAAAACAGATCGAGGTGGACAAGTGACTTATCATGGTCCGGGTCAATTAATAGCATATTTATTAATCGATCTTGAAAGACAGCCTTATAAAATAAAAAAACTGGTTTCTTTAATTGAACAATCAATTATTGATTATTTGCATGAATATGGAATTAACGCGGAGAGAAAAGAGAAAGCGCCTGGTGTTTATGTAAATGGAGATAAAATTGCAGCTCTGGGTGTCAGGGTAAAGAAAGGGAGTACCTATCATGGATTGGCTCTAAATATTGATATGGATTTGGAACCTTTCAATGGAATAAACCCCTGTGGTTATAAAGGGATGAAATGTACACAGCTTTCAGATTTTATAGAGAAAATATCCATTCAGGATGTAAAACAACGATTTCCAAAATATTTATTGAAACACCTGGACAAGGCTTCAGAAAAATTATCAGACGTAGCGTAATGTATCAAGATAACACTCATAAACAACCTGACAAGGATAAACGAGGTCGTTTAAAAACAAATAAGATTCCGATCAAGGTTATTCCTGTTGAAGGAAAGCTTGAAAGGAAGCCAGCATGGATAAAAGCAAAGGCACCGACAGATAAAAATGTAATCAATCTAAAAAAAATAATACGACAAAATAAGTTACACACCGTTTGTGAAGAGGCCTCTTGCCCGAACCTGGGCGAGTGTTTTGGACATGGTACGGCGACTTTTATGATCATGGGTGATACCTGTACGCGACGTTGTCCGTTTTGTGATGTCGCCCATGGTAAACCGTTACCTTTGGATCAGGATGAACCACTAAATTTGGCGAATGCAGTGAAGTTAATGCAATTACGATATGTTGTTATTACTTCAGTTGATCGCGATGATTTGGCTGACGGTGGTTCTGGACATTTTGTGGCTTGCATCGAAAAGATTCGACACGAAAGTCCCGATACCAAAATTGAAATTCTTGTACCGGATTTCAGGCACAAGATTGACAAGGCACTGGAAATCCTGCAACAGGCTCCACCCGATGTATTCAATCATAACCTTGAGTCAATACCTCGTTTATATAAGAAAGTAAGACCTGTTGCCGATTATCTGGCTTCTTTAAGTTTGATAAAAAAATTTAAAGCGTTGAATACTGGTGTGCCTGCCAAGTCCGGCATTATGCTGGGTTTAGGGGAGTCTTTGGAAGAAGTAAAACAAGTGCTGGAAGATCTGAGAGAACATAACTGCGATATGTTAACGGTTGGGCAATATTTACAACCCAGTCGCTATCATTTACCGGTTGAGCGTTATGTTCACCCCGATGAATTTGAAGAGATCAGAATTTTTGCAGAAAGTTTAGGTTTTACCAATGTCGCCAGTGCACCAATGGTACGTTCCTCTTATCATGCGGACTTGCAGGCTTTTGGTGAGTCGCTAGAAGGCTAACCAGCTTTATGAGTGTTTATACTATTGCTTTTATCAAAGCGATTATATTACCGCCGACTATAAATTTTATTTTTATTCTTGCTGGACTGTTCCTTAAAAAAAGAAAAAAAATACTGTCAAAATTTTTTATATATACAGGAAGTCTGACGTTTGTTTTATTTTGTTTGTTACCCTTCTCTGATTTTTTATTAAAGAACCTGGAACAGTATCCACCTTTGAAATTTCCGGTAAGAGTAGAAGGTGAGCAGGCGATTGTAATTCTTTCGGGAGGGAGCCAGCTGAATGCACCGGAATTTGGTAAAGGGATAGATGGAAGTTTAACATTACAACGTAACCGTTATGCTGCATTATTAGAACAGCAGACAGGTTTGCCTGTTTTGGTTAGTGGTGGCAAAGTGATGTCTGATCTTGTTTCCGAGGCTTCGGTAATGACCAGTACATTAACAGATAGTTTTGGTATTGAAGTTAGATGGCAGGAAGAAGAATCTTTGAATACAGCAGAAAATGCATTTTATTCTGCAAACATTTTAAAAAAAGAAGGAATTGATACTATTTTCCTGGTAACGCATGCATGGCACATGCCTCGTGCAGTTATGATGTTTGAAAAACAAGGTTTAAAAGTGACTCCGGCCCCGACTATATTTGTATTTAATGAGGAGCTTCATTTACTTGATTATTTACCTTCTGCCGGAGCTCTTTGTAATACACGTTTAGCATTGCACGAGTATTTAGGAATGATTTGGTACAAAATAAGATATTGATACAGATTTTATTTTTCAGAAAGAAATAGTAGCGGATCGACAGTGGTATTATTCAGAATGACACTCCAATGCAAATGAGCGCCAGTCACGCGACCAGTTAGTCCTACTTTTCCAATTTCATCACCGGCTTTTACTTTGCTTCCTTCAGCAATATTAATACTGTCCATGTGACAGTACATAGTGATTAGCCCTTGTCCATGATCGATGAAAACAGTATTGCCATTAAAAAAATAGTTACCGGTGTTTATAACTACACCATCTGCCGGTGCAATTATTGGTGTTCCTTTCTCTGCTGCAATATCCAGTCCACTGTGTGGGTTACGGGGTTGTTCATTGAAAAAACGACGCAAGCCAAAAGGGCTACTATAAGGACCATCAGCAGGTTTGATAAACTCTAATGGAACAGATTCTTTTTCACTCCAATGTGATTTGGCATTGGCAATCAATTTTTTTTCCTTGCCAATTCGTTCCATGTCCATTTTATTTGGATTGACCTTACGTTTGTCTTTAATAGTGATGTGTTGGGTTTCATAGTCTTTATTTAAGACTTCAAACTGGTAATCAGTTTTTACACCATTACTGACAACCTTTAATTTGTGCATGCCCACTTCAGCAGTTAAAGGAATACCCACTACTGCTTTCCAGTCCTCGGTTTTTCCCAGTACCATAACCTTTCGATCATAGAAAAAGGCTTCAGGTTTATCTTTTGTATTGATGGAAATGATGGCAATACCCCCCGGAACAGTCGCTTCCTGAGGCAACGTCGTTGCATAGGTATTAATGCAAATAAAATATAAGGAGAATAAATAAATATAAAGATTATTTTTCATGAATTTCATTAACAGTTGATTGTATTTCTGCTTTTGCCAGGCGGATGTTTATATGATCACCTTTATTTAATTGAGAGGCCAGTCTAACAATATTTCCTGTGCTCTTGTCAGTAACAATAGCATAACCTCGCGCCAGAGTAGAAGTGGGCCCGACTGTTTCCAGTATTTGCTTTAACCTTAAAATTTCTTTTCTTGAGTTATCAAAAGTATTATTTATCGTTTTTTTAAATTGAATCTGCAGGTTGTTAACAAATTGCAGTTGTTGTCTAATTTTTTCAATAGGGTTCTGTTTGTTTACTTTGCCGGAAAATTCTGTCAACAATAGTTTCTTGTTAGTAATTTTGTTTTCTATTTGATGTGTAAGTCTTAAAGAATACTCATCAATGCGTTGAGCTAATTGTTGTAAATATTGTTTGGGATGAGGGATTTGTTTTGCAAGCATATCAACATGGCGTCTATTTTGAACAAGTTGATTCTGCTGTGCACGAATAATTTGTTCCCGATAACGTTGTAACTGAGTAACTATTTTTATTGAATCAGGACTGACTAATTCAGCTGCTGCAGAAGGTGTTGGTGCCCTTTGATCTGCTACAAAATCGGCAATGGTAAAATCAATTTCATGACCTACACCACAAACAATTGGTGTTTTACAATTAAATATAGCACGAGCAACGATTTCTTCATTAAATGACCAAAGGTCTTCTAGTGAACCTCCACCACGTGTGAGGATTAATACGTCGCATTCCTTACGTTGGTCAGCCAACTTGACAGCTTCAACGATTTTTTTTGCAGCGCCTTCACCTTGTACGGGAACCGGGTAAATAATGATATGACCAGAAGGATAGCGTCGCTTCAGTACACTAAGTATGTCGCGAACCGCGGCACCCGTAGCCGAAGTAATGATGCCAATCGTCTTTGGGAATATCGGAACAGGCTTTTTGTGTTCTTCATCAAATAAACCTTCTTTTGACAATTTTTGTTTTAAAGCCTCA
>JBNLAL010000010.1:0-14855 GCA_050302115.1 Gammaproteobacteria bacterium
AAAATGAAACAAACTTTCCATTCTTTTGATACGAAGTAAATGGAGCAGGACTTCCCAACTTGGGAGATTGTGTGTCGTCCATTGCTACCAGTTCCGGTAAATCATCTTCTTTCCAATTGGGTTCGTAACGTTGAAAAAACTTTTTATCCATCTTGAAAGTATCCGGATGTTCCTGTTGGTAAATCGTATTGGGCGAAGTACCGGCCGCAACAAACAAACTCTTTAATGGCACATCGATCTCTTCATCGGAATCAAGCCACTTGCCCTCTTCTTCCCTGAGTTTTTTAAATTTCACTGCCTGTAATGCACCGTACTTATTTTCGATTGCTTCAACAGGATTCATCCCTTCAGCTAATTCAATTCCTTCCTGTAAGGCTTCGTGTATTTCCTCATAGTTTTGTCTATAGGCGGGCGAATCTTTTATTCCTTTACGATAGAACAGAGTGACGCCGCCCCATTGCTTAACGAGCTTGATAAAGTTGGGTTTTTCACCCGCTTCAGCAGCCCGTTCTCTCTCTGCTCGAACCGCACGACCATGCGTTAGAAATTCGTCCAGGATTTCAATTTCTTCTTCATCGTATATTGCACGGACCTGTTCTTCACCATTGGTTTTAATCAATTTTTCATATCGATTAAGTATCTTCTCTACCTGAACCGGATAATAAGCCATGACTTCAGTCGTGGTATCAATTGCAGTCAGACCACCACCGATAATACCTGCGGGCAAACGCACCTGAAGGTTCGCTAGAGATGTCGCTTTTGACGCGCCGGACAATTGCAAGGCCATCAGAAAATCGGATGCCTTGCGAATACCTCTGATCAAGTTGTTCTTAAGATTGATAATAGTCGGTTTGCCCGCACCGCTTGCAATAGCAAGATGATCGAAACCTAACTCCCAGGCGTCTTCAATAGTCAGGGTGCCACCAAAACGAACACCACCAAAACAACGAAACGCCTTACGTCTGAGCAAGTTTAGGTAAATCACTTTTAAAAAGTTTTTGTCCCAACGTACAGTAATACCGTATTCGGCAACACCACCAAAACCTGTCAGAACACGTTCATCCAACGCTTCATAGATATCATTGAAGTCTTTTATTGGTTGTGGTGCATTCTCTTTATCACCCACCAGTTCTTTTGGCAAAGGCTCAAGTTTCAAGGCATCAATGCCAACAACACCAAAACCCTCGTTTAATAAATAGTGGCTTAACGTATAACCGGCCGGTCCCATTCCGGTAACCAGTACGTTTTTTCCATTATAAGGTAACGCATAAGGCCGTTTAACATTAAGCGGATTCCAGCGGGTTAACAAACTATAGATTTCAAAGCCGTAGGGCATAAACAAAACGTCGGTCAGTACGTTAGTTTCAATTTGCGGAATATTTACGGCCTTTGTTTTTTGATAGATACATCCTCGCATGCAATCATTACAAATACGATGGCCAGTCCCGGGACACATCGGGTTATCAATAACCACCATGGCAAGTGCAGCGATGTTATCTCCCTGGCGTTTTACGGTATGCATCTCGGAGATTTTTTCTCCCAAAGGGCAACCGATAATCGTTTCGCCTAAAGGATTTGTTTTATATTCATCACTACGTTTATTACGCATTCCTTTTGAACAGGAATCGGTATCACGTTCATGGCAATAAATACAATGATCAACTTCGTATAGTACCTGGCGTTCATTATAACGTGGGTCGGTTAAGGCAAAACCATCGCGATATTTCTGCTCATGCTCTTCACATATCCAGGTGTTAAAGCCATCCCTGTTATTGGAATCATGCTCAACCAAATGATCGAAATCTGTTTTTTCTGCAGTCTTGAAACAGGACCAGTTTTTAGTTTCATCATCATGCTGTGCAATAAACACCCATTTCTCAACATAAGACAGTAAAATTTCAATGAACTCACTATCCGTCGAATTAGACAAGCTTTCTGCAAAAACCTGTTCCACTTCAGATTGCTCTTCAATGTTTTGTCTCAATATTTCGACATTTTCATTAATATTTTTATCAGCTTCTACTTTTCCCTTTTCCAAAAGCTGGTAATGCTCACGAAAGTTAGCAAGTTGGGCACCTACAAATGAAATAGCCTTTTCCAGATCATCAACTTCTTTTTCCTGGCCGAAAGCAACTTGACGTAACAGATCCATATCTGCCCAGACCTGATTTACATCAAAATCATCGATTGTTTGTTTTTTAAATTTTGCTGCCGCTTTTAAAACGACCTTATTACGGAAAGTGAAAATCGTATTGAATTCATCGTTAATGATTTCATTTTGTAAATCATATTCTTTTTCAACTTTGAACAAGCGCGCAATAAATGATCCGACATATGGAGCTATACGAACCAACAAATCCGAGGTTGATTGTGGCGACATATTTTCACCACGACATTCTTGATACTGACGAAATTCATTAAAAAGTTCAGGCGCTTTTTGTTCAACTTCTTTATTGAACACAGAATGCAATTCCTCTAAACGCCTGGGAGAATATAAATCGCTATATATAAAACCCTCTACGCCTAACTTCATTTCACCATTTAAATAAGTGTCAGATGATATAGTTGAATTATTTGTCAAATTACTCATTGGCTTTAATCTTTGTTACAAAATGTATGCTCTAATCTATACGGCGCGGGGAATCTACCTGAATACATTTGGAATGAAAAGCAACGATTGATTATATTTTTATAACTATTAGTAATACTTTATATTTATGTTGCATAATTAAGCTCAAGTGTTGCAAATTACCTCAAAATTCATGATCTAAATTAAAACTTAATAACTTTTTAACATATGATTAGAACATATCGACATCCTTAAAACTTCTGGCTAAGCTTTTTACTATGGATATTGAAGAACTACGTAAACAGACTTGTGCCTCTCTCAAGTTACTTGCACCCCAGATTGAAGACACTGCATTTTTATTTGATGCATGTCTAAGCGATGCCAGAAAATATTTCAGGGATGATTTTATTTCTCTCATTGGCCCCGAAGCATGGGCCAAAATCACTTTTATTTATCATAAACATTTTCTTGATTCCGGAATTGATATAAGTATTGCGGAAATAATTGCCGCTGTAATGCGTGATTCAATTAACACTAAACGAATGGATATGGTGACCCTGGATTTGTCTCAACAAAAAAGTGCTTACCAGGAAAACAAAAAAAAGGAACCTTCATTAAAATTAGTTCAGAAAAATCGCGATAACTCCGGTTAAATCGGATTAATAAAATATAAATACGGGAAAAGGTCTTATACAAACATAAAGACCTTTTCCCTCTTTTACTATATTAGAAGAAACCGAGAGGGTTGATATCGTAACTCACCAGCATGTTTTTGGTTTGTTGGTAATGATCAAGCATCATCTTGTGAGTCTCACGACCTACACCTGACTTCTTATAACCACCAAATGCAGCATGTGCCGGATATTGGTGATAACAATTAGTCCAGACACGTCCGGCCTGGATACCACGACCCATACGGTAAGCACGATTGGCATCACGCGTCCAGACACCGGCCCCCAAACCAAACTCCGTGTCATTGGCAATAGCCAGTGCTTCAGCTTCATCCTTAAAGGTTGTTACTGCAACGACAGGACCAAAAATTTCCTCCTGGAAAACACGCATCTTGTTATTACCTTTTAACAAGGTCGGTTTTATGTAGAAACCATCGCAATGATCACCTTCAAGTGCTTCAGGCTCACCACCGACCAGAACCTGTGCACCTTCCTCACGACCAATCTTGATGTATTCCATTATCTTGTCGAATTGTTCCTGTGAAGCCTGTGCTCCTACCATAACATCCGTATCAAGTGGATTACCCCGTTTGATGTTGCCGATTCTTTCCAACACAAGCTCAATAAATTTTTCATAAATGGATTCCTGGATTAGCAAACGGGATGGACAGGTACAGACTTCACCCTGGTTGAAGAACGCCAGTACTGCACCTTCTACAGCCTTACTGACAAAGTCAGGTTCTTGATCCAAAACATCTTCAAAATAAACGTTCGGTGACTTACCTCCCAGTTCTACTGTTGAGGGGATGATGTTATCCGCCGCATATTTCATGATCATCGAACCAACAGGGGTAGAACCGGTAAACGCGATCTTGGCAATACGTTTGCTTGTTCCCAACGCCTTACCTGCTTCCGCACCGAATCCATTGACGATGTTAAGAACACCTGCCGGTAAAAGATCACCTATCAACTCGGCAAGCACCAGGATAGATGCCGGTGTTTGTTCCGCAGGTTTCATAATAATACAGTTACCTGCTGCTAATGCTGGCGCCAATTTCCATGCTGCCATCAGCAATGGGAAGTTCCAGGGAATGATCTGACCCACGACACCTAATGGTTCATGGAAATGATAGGCAACAGTATTTTCATCAATCTCACTGAGACTACCTTCCTGTGCTCTGATGCAACCGGCAAAGTAGCGGAAATGATCGGCAGACAATGGTACATCGGCATTCAGCGTTTCCCTTACTGCTTTACCATTGTCCCAGGTTTCAGCAACCGCCAGTTTTTCAAGGTTGGCATCAATGCGATCTGCAATTTTAAGCAGTATATTTGCCCGTTCAGTAACAGAGGTCCTGGCCCATGCGTCTTTTGCAGCATGAGCTGCGTCCAATGCTTTTTCTATATCTTCATCTGTTGAACGGGAAATTTTACAGAATGTTTTTCCGTTAACCGGTGAAATATTATCAAAGTACTCACCTTTAACAGGCGCAACCCATTCGCCTCCGATAAAGTTTTCATACTGTGGTTTAAAATCAATGACCGCACCTTTAGTGTTGGGATCAGAATAAATCATAAGTACAACTCCTCACTCTCTTATGCTTTTTGTGTTAGCTATGGTTTTAATAATCTTAGCAATAACACCAATGGTTAAACTCAGAATGGTGAAACTTGATACTTTTGTACACCACTCCATGATTGTTGGATCCCACCCATAAATCTTTTTTTATAATTATATTTTTCTTATTAATTAGAAATATTAAGACAGTACATATCTTATTAACAATAGTTAGCTACTTAATGAATAAGTTTTTTATCTGACTTGTCGCATAAAGCAACACATCCGGATCCAATCTTGATAATTTCATCATTCCAAATTAAACGAGCTTGTTGTACTGCAATTTCTGCTGCAGGAAATGAAGATAACTCCGGATGTTGTTCCAATAAATCTATTAAATGAATCAGGGTCATTACCTGCGATGTAGAAGGCTCTTTAATGTAATTCGACATCAATCTAATTAGCGAAGATAACAGTGAATTCACATCGGGAATTTCTTTAGTATCATTCATACCACAATCCATATATGCAATCATTTTCATAAATTTCTTTAATTATCAAATATATTATTCTTAGTCTTTTATATGTAAATATGTTGTTTTATACATATAGCCAAAACTTATTAATAGGCTATTAAAATATATTTTTACCTTCACTCCGGATTTTTTCATTAACACAGATCAATTTCCCACATATTAAATTGAACTATATTCAACTTTAGATATCATTTCTTTATTTCTACTAAAGTATAAATTCTATGGATCTACGTCATTTAAAAACATTAATTATGATTCGCGATACGGGAAGCATGGCGGATGCTGCAAAACGTTTACACCTGACCCAATCAGCTTTGTCACACCAGATTAAAGCAATTGAAAACTTATATGACAGTCCATTGTTTGTACGTAAAAGCCGACCGCCTCAATTTACTGAACTCGGTCGTCGATTACTGGAACTGGCAGACGAAATCCTGCCAAGGGTGCAGATGGCGGAAAAAGACATACAACGCATCCTTTCAGGTAAAGCAGGGAGACTGCATATTGTTATTGAATGCCATAGTTGTTTTGACTGGTTGATGCCAACTATGGATCGTTACCGCGATGATTGGCCGGATATTGAAATGGATTTATCTCTGGGTTTTAGTTTTGAACCTCTGCCTGCTTTATTAAATGGTGATATTGATTTGGTAATTACTTCTGATCCGGAAGATAATGAAGCTATCTCTTACACTCCCTTGTTTCAATACCAATCCGTGTTGGTGGTTGATAAAAGGCATTCATTAGCAAAGCAAAAATTTATTGATCCAAATGAACTGTCGAATGAAACCTTGATCATTTATCCGGTTGAACGGTCCCGTCTTGATGTATTTCGACGTTTTCTGACCCCGGCTAATGTTGAACCGAAAGAAATACGTACCTCTGAGTTAACATCGATGATCATACAGCTTGTTGCCAACAAACGTGGAGTTGCTGTTTTACCTTCCTGGGCTATTACCAAATATATAGATGACGACATCATTGAATCACGGCCATTAAACAAGAAAGGATTATGGGGAACGCTATATGCAGCAACTCGAAAAGAACAGGATAACGCACCTTATATGAAGGCCTTTCTTGAATATGCAAAAACAACCTCTGCAGAAACACTCGATGATATAAAACCTGATTAGACAGAAACTAAATAGTCCTGACACGGTCAATATGGATTAACATCCATATGAATTAATAAAAACGACGATGCGACTTTGTCTTTCTCTTTTTTTATTTGTCCTTACGCTACCTGTTTATGCGTTTGACCATAATCATAATACCTACGATCAACTGTTAAACAGGATTGTCGTAGAAAAAGGTCTACAAACGGCCGTTGATTATGATGACCTTGATGCCCACCCGGAAAAACTGGATCAATATCTCGCACAACTCGAAGCCGTTACACAAAATGAATTCAATGGCTGGAATGAAAACGATCAACTCGCCTTTTTAATCAATGCCTATAATGCCTTCACTCTAAAATTGATTATTAACAACTATCCGGATATTGATTCTATTCGCGATCTGGGTGGTTTGATCTTTAAAAGCCCCTGGAAGAAAAAATTCTTTACCTTGTTTGGTGAAAAGACCAATCTCGATCATATTGAACATGATTTGATCCGGGAGAACTATAATGAACCGCGCATTCACTTTGCCGTTAATTGTGCTTCCAAAGGTTGCCCTGCCCTGCAAAAGCAGGCCTACATCGGCTCGCAGCTAGATCAACAACTGGAAAAAGCAACTATTCAATTCTTGCGCGATCCCGAACGTAATCGTTTTAATAAAGAAAAAAAAATACTGGAAATCTCATCTATCTTTAACTGGTTTACCGGTGACTTCACTAAAAATGGCTCATTAAAGAATTTTATCGCGCCCTATATCAGTGATGATCCTGAGGTTCAAAAACTGTTACGTGATAACGATGAAACCGGTTCGTCCGGTATTCAACAAATTGTCGATAATAACTCGGTTAGTATCATCTTTCTCGATTATGACTGGTCTCTGAATAAACGTTAAATGGATATTAACTTTAAAAATCAATGGCTTGAATCAAAGGAACTGGCTAAACAAGCTATGATGAAAAGCGGTTGCTGGTCCAAACACCAACAAATGGGACGAAGATGGCCTGTCGGTTGTGTTGCTTTGGAAATCACACAACGATGTAACCTGGATTGCTCACTCTGTTACCTCTCTGAACACTCGGAAGCGATCGCCGACATTCCGCTCGAGGAGATCTATAAACGTATAGACAAAATCTATTTTCTTTATGGGCCAAATACGGATATACAAATTACTGGTGGTGATCCCACCTTGCGTAAACGTGAAGAACTGATCGCGATCGTTCGCTATATCAAACAAAAAAATATGCGTTCGACCTTAATGACGAATGGCATAAAGGCGACACGATCATTACTTACCGAATTGGCAAAAGGCGGGTTAACCGATGTTGCCTTTCATGTTGATACGACACAGAACATTAAACAGGCTACAAATGAATTATCACTTAATGAAACACGTTTGAAATACATTAATAATGCTTACGCCGCCGGTTTATCGATCATGTTTAATACGACTGTGCATAAGGATAATGTTCATGAGATTCCGGCATTGGTTAAGTTTTTTAAACAACATGCAGACAAAATCAGAACTGTTTCTTTTCAATTACAAGCTGATACCGGGCGTGGCATTGCCGGCAAAAGAGATATCATTATTACACCGGATAACATATGGCAAAAGATTGAAGAAGGTTTGGCACATTCCTTAAACCATGAAGCTATTAGAACGGGGCACCACCATTGCAATCGTTACGGTATGTCTTTGATTATAAACAATAAAGCTTATGATTTATTTTCAGACTCAGAGTTTATTGCCGAACTGCATGCAGCTACAACACACATTGAACTCAATCGTAAAAATAAATGGAAATCGATCCGAAAGTTTTTTTACTGGTTGTTATTAAACCCGGTTTATATCAAGCCCGTTTATCGATGGACCTCCTCTTTTTATAATCAAATCAAAAACGATCTGTTTGCGGCAAAGGGCAAGATAAATAATTTATCTTTCTTTGTTCACAACTTTATGGACGCCTGTCAACTCGAACAGGAACGACTGGATGCCTGCGTCTTTCATACCATGACCAATGAAGGTCCTGTTAGCATGTGTCAACACAATGCACAGCGTGATAGTTACATTTTGAAAGCGATACCGGTTAATACCGAACATACGGTAAAGTTCTGGCATCCGCTTGATGCTAAGTTATATGACAACGAACCAAACATTCCAATACAAAACCCTCTCAACTATTCTCAAAAAAAACTAAAAGGCAGAACCCGAAAATTTTTGAGAACTGGTTCATGAATAATTGCTATCACTAATCACTTCATAGTCAGCTTTATTCAATGCACCAAAATAGCTCCCCTAATTTTCAAAACGGCTAAGATCCTGAATTGTTTAACATTAAGTTTTTCCGTTCTGCGCCATTTCATTTTTACCCAGCTTATCCACAGGTAATCCGGAACAAGATCACAGGCAATTCCACATCATCTTGTGGTTGAAGAAGTGCTTGACCACATTTTATTGTGGTGTTATACATTCGCTTACATAAAAAACATCAACAAGTTTCGAGGTCTTTTCATGGATCCGAAACAAAAAAATAGAAATAAACAAAATCTGGAGGGGTAAATGGAGGCGGATGGTGCTGCTGATACGGAAGCCGCTGCTATTTCATCGAATAGCAGTCTAAATACAACTTTATCTGATTCAAATACAAACCAGCATGAGACTGATCTGCTAGACGCGACTATCCTGGGACAATACCGGGTAATTCGACGTAACGGTAAGGTCACTGCATTTGATCTGGGTAAGATTTCCGTTGCCATGACCAAGGCCTTTATTAATGTTGAAGGTGGTACTGCGGCTGCGTCGACTCGAATTCACCAAAAGGTAGAGTCACTTTCAGAGCAAGTACTGAGTGCCCTCACCCGACGTATGCCAGATGGCGGTACCGTACATATTGAGGATATTCAGGACCAGGTTGAACTGGCCTTGATGCGAGCGGGCGAACAAAAAGTCGCTCGTGCCTATGTCATCTACCGTGAGGAACGTTCACGCGAACGAAAAGCCATCGAGGCTGCCGTTCCTGCAGCACCACAGGAATTAAATTCCACTCCTGTTAGTGTAACTCTTGCCGATGGTAGCAAAGCACCGCTTGATGTTGTCCGTTTACGCGCTGTTGTCTCTGAAGCATGCGAAAACATAGCCGAAGTAGACAGCAACCTTATTCTTGAAGACACATTGAAAAACCTGTTTGACGGTGTAGGCGAAAATGATGTCAATCACTCCTTGGTAATGAGTGCCCGTACATTAATTGAAAAGGAACCGAACTACAGCTATGTTGCTGCCTGTTTATTACTGGACAAGCTTCGTAAAGAAGCGCTGACCTTTATTGAAGAAACACCCACACTGGCAACGCATAAGGAGATGACCGACCTTTATCCCGGGTATTTCAAAAAATACGTTGCTCGTGGAGCAGAACTCGGTCTACTGGATCATGAACTGGAAAAATATGATCTGGATCGTCTGGGTGCAGCATTGCATGCAGATCGTGATCGTCAATTCACCTATCTCGGTTTACAAACGCTTTATGACCGTTATTTCATTCATTCCAAAGATGTTCGTTTTGAATTACCACAAGCATTTTTTATGCGTGTCGCAATGGGACTTGCTATTAACGAGCTGGATCGTGAAGGTCGTGCCATAGAATTTTATGAACTCCTGTCTTCGTTTGATTTCATGAGTTCAACACCAACCCTGTTTAACTCAGGCACCTGTCGCCCTCAACTCTCAAGTTGTTACCTGACAACCGTGCCCGATGATCTGGATGGTATCTTTTCAGCAATTAAAGACGATGCGTTGTTATCCAAATACGCAGGTGGTCTGGGTAATGACTGGACACCGGTGCGCGCATTGGGCGCACACATCAAAGGCACAAATGGAAAATCTCAAGGTGTAGTGCCTTTTCTTAAAGTAGCCAACGATACTGCTGTTGCTGTTAACCAGGGCGGTAAACGTAAAGGCGCTATGTGTGCCTATCTTGAAACCTGGCATCTGGATATTGAGGAATTTTTAGAACTTCGTAAAAACACAGGGGATGATCGTCGCCGTACGCATGATATGAATACGGCCAACTGGATCCCGGACCTGTTTATGAAACGTGTTGCCGAAGAAGCCGACTGGACCCTGTTCTCTCCGCATGTCGCTCCGGATTTACATGACCTTTACGGTAAGGCATTTGAAGAACGTTATACGGAGTATGAACAAAAAACTGCAAACGGTGAAATTACTGATTTCAAGACCATCAAGGCTGTTGACCTATGGCGCAAGATGTTGTCCATGCTATTTGAAACAGGCCATCCATGGGTTACGTTTAAGGATCCATGCAATCTGCGTTCGCCACAATCACATGTAGGCGTTGTGCATTCATCTAACCTGTGTACCGAGATCACTTTGAATACATCTGAAGATGAGATTGCGGTATGTAACCTTGGCTCCATTAACCTTCCTCAACATATTGATGAAAAAGGTTTGAATGCCGAGAAACTGGAAAAAACCATCAATACCGCAATGCGTATGCTGGATAACGTTATTGACTACAACTATTACAGCGTACCCAAGGCAAGACGTTCAAACCTTCGCCATCGTCCTGTCGGATTAGGCATCATGGGCTTTCAGGATGCGTTGTATAAATTGCGCTTGTCCTATAGTTCTGAAGAAGCCGTTGGTTTTGCAGACACCAGTATGGAAATGGTGAGCTACTACGCTATCAAGGCATCCACTGAATTGGCAGAAGAACGTGGTACCTATTCAACCTATAACGGTTCTCTCTGGAGCCAGGGTGTATTACCGATTGACTCCATGCAACGACTGGCAGATGAGCGTGGTGATTACCTGCAGGCTGACTTCAGCCAAAACCTGGACTGGGACAGTCTTCGTGATCGCGTTCGCACGGTAGGTATGCGTAACTCAAACTGTATGGCCATCGCACCGACCGCCACGATCTCTAATATTTGCGGTGTCAGTCAATCGATTGAACCGACATATCAAAACCTGTTTGTTAAATCGAACCTGTCCGGCGAGTTTACTGTTGTAAATCCTTATCTTGCTCATGATTTGAAAGAACGCGGTCTTTGGGATGATGTCATGGTCAATGATCTGAAATATTTTGATGGCAGCGTGCAGTCAATTGATCGTATTCCCGATGATTTAAAACAGCTTTATGCCACTGCCTTTGAGGTTGACCCTCGCTGGCTGGTTGAATCAGCGTCGCGTCGTCAGAAGTGGATCGACCAGGGACAATCTCTCAATCTTTATATGGCCGAGCCCAGTGGTAAGAAGTTAGACAACTTGTACAAACTCGCATGGGTAAGGGGTTTAAAGACAACCTATTACTTACGTTCTTTAGGTGCGACACATATGGAGAAAAGTGCCACCAATAATTCCAATGTTAAGGAAGAAGTTACTGAGGCGCCCAAAGTCTGTTCTATCCTGGACCCGGACTGTGAAGCCTGTCAGTAACAAAATGAATCAATAAGAGGTATTTATTAGATGTTAAATTGGGATGATCCATTAGCTAAACCGGCACAACAAACAGGCAGTGTTCAATCTGCTGTTATAGAACAAGCGTTAAATAAAACTGCTTTAGAAGAAACAAATACGGTTGCTGATAGCAATGTTGAAACGATCACCAAAAATGTTGCGCCGGTTAACCCGGATGATAAACGGGTTATCAATGGTCATACCGACATTAACCAACTGGCTCCCTTCAAATACCCATGGGCCTGGAATTTTTTTCTGAATGCCAACAAGAACCATTGGACACCACTTGATATCAATATGGCGCAAGATGTGACGGACTATCGTCACAAGTTAACACTGGAAGAACGTCATGTTTATGAAAATGTTTTATCTTATCTGACTACCTCAGACATTCTGGCCATGCGTAATATTGGCCTGGCAGTCATGGAGAAAATGTCGGCACCTGAATTACAGATATATCAGGCACGTCAGGTTTACGAAGAATCCTTACACACATGGACCTATCAACATTGCATTGAAACGATTGGTCTTGATCAAAGTGAGATCTATAACCGTTATCGTGTAGTACCGGAAATACATCAAAAGATATCTGTCGCTAACCGTCGTTTAAGTTCGGTATTACGTTCCGATATTGACCTGACCGATCAGGACGAATTGCATAACTTTGTTATCTCTTACATGTTCTTTGCCGCAGTCTTTGAAGGTTGCTGGTTCTATAACGGTTTCAGTCCTATCTTCGCATTGCAACGTCGTGGTCTTATGAAAGGTACTGCAGAACAATTGCAATACATCATGCGTGACGAAGTTATGCATGCTGCGTTTGGAATTCGTGTAGTTAAGCAAATCATCCAGGAAGAAAAGTTAAAACTCGATCCAAAATTGGTTCGTAATATGTGGGACGAATCTTACGAAGCTGAAAAATCCTATACCAATTATATCCTGCGCGATCCGATCCTCGGTTACTCAGCAGAAACGCATCTTGGACAATTCCAATACATTGCCAATCGACGCGCAGTACAGTTAGGCCTCAGTGAAGAACCATTTCCAGGTGCAGAATCAACCCTGCCCTGGTTGGATGAACAGGCCAACCTGAGAAAAGAAAAGAATTTTTTTGAAACGCGTGTTACCGAATATCAAACCGGGGGCGCATTAAATTGGGACTAGACGTAATACAAGTTTACCGTGACCGCCTTAGCGGGAGCCGAGATGGATGCTCGGCTATTGCCTGGTATCTCCAGCCTCTTCCGGATACCAGGCCTTCTTATTCAGGGACAAACCTGTTGGATGAAGGTTTGTGAGTAGTTAGTAGTAGGTGACTTAGTTAAAAATAAAATAAATGGGGAAATATACTATGCAAACAGTCAACCAGATTGCTGTTGAAGAAAAGGAAAGCTCCGATCTTCTGGATTGTTATCGGATTGCACTCGACTTTGGCATGCCTGCCGCTTTAAAAGCTTATGAAAAATTAACAAATGAACCCATATCAAAAGATATGGATTCAAATGTTGAGCTGATAGTACCTGTTAATTAGTCAGTAACTTTAAACTTACTGACTTGTCCTTGTAAGTCCGCTGCCAGACGGGCCAGTTCATCGCTGGCACTGGCTGTTTGTTGTGAGCCGCCAGCCGTTTCCTGTGCGACTTCACTGATATTAACAATATTACGATTGATCTCTTCCGCAGTCGCACTTTGTTGTTCTGCTGCGCTTGCAATCTGCATATTCATACTCTTGATGTTATCAACGACACCAGTAATAGCTTTAAGTGCTTCACCTGCCTTGGCAGCCTGCTCAACACTCTCCTCTGCTTTTGTACGCCCCATTTCCATCACACTGACTGCCTGGTTTGCACCATTTTGCAGACGTTCAATCATGTCATTGATTTCACGCGTTGATTGTTGAGTACGACTCGCTAATGTTCTTACTTCGTCAGCAACAACAGCGAATCCACGTCCTTGTTCTCCGGCTCGAGCCGCTTCGATTGCAGCGTTCAATGCCAATAGATTGGTTTGTTCTGCAATATCACGAATCACATCCAATACAGTACCGATACTGATACTGTCTCCTTTAAGATTCTCTATCACCTCAGAAGTACGTTCGACTTCAGAAGCCAGGTTGTTAATTGTCTGCACTGTCGTATCTACAACGGCCCAACCGTTTTTGGCCTGTTCATCCGCATCTTGTGCTGCAGTTGCTGCATTAGCCGCATTTTTAGAGACCTCCGTTACGGTCGCAGACATTTCATTCATTGCTGTAGCAACCTGTTCAATTTCTCCCTGTTGGCGCATCACACCGCTATTTGCCTGTTCTGTAATGGCAGATAATTCTTCTGCTGCTGCTGCCAATTGGCCTGAACTACCCAGGATTTCTTTAACCAGATTCATAAAACCCTTGCGTCCTTGAGAATATTCCCAACACATCCAGGCAAATTCATCCTTTCCTGTAATATTTACTTTATGAGTTAAATTACCCTGAGAAAACGCATGTAGACCCTGAACAATCAGTTCAGCACGCTTGCCATTTATTTTTCCTACATAATGTGCGCCCCCTAATGTGATAAGAATCATCACCAAACAGGCGATAATCATGCCCACTGTGTTCAACTGTGCGAAAAAAATTACCGACTGCAAAGCAATCAGCTCTAACGCAACAACAGCAGTAAATAAATAAAACTGCTTACGAATACTGAAATGAGTAACTAGTTTTTCCATCCCATTGCTCCAAATTTAGTTACAGTGTGTAAAAAATGTCAGTGACTTTTTTAATATAAAATTCTCTTAAAAAGAGTTTTCGGCTGATATGACATTTTCTTTACATTTTCCATACAACTGCATGACAAGTCCCGGAACCTTGAGAGCTAGACTTGAACCAAAGAGGCAGTGGTGGGGTGGACACATTGTCCGCTAACTCGTAGATCGAAGGTGAAGTAGATGGC
>JBNLAL010000011.1:0-14270 GCA_050302115.1 Gammaproteobacteria bacterium
ATGATTGCTAACGGTGCCGCCGGTGCTCACTTTGAAGACCAACTGGCTGCTGTTAAGAAATGTGGTCATATGGGCGGTAAAGTATTGGTACCAACCCAGGAAGCTGTACAAAAATTGGTTGCTGCGCGTTTGGCGTCTGACGTTATGGGTGTTCCAACTATCGTTCTGGCCCGTACCGATGCTGAAGCAGCTAACCTGGTGACCAGTGACTTCGATGAAAACGACAAGCCTTTCTTAACGGGTGAACGTACCAGCGAAGGTTTCTACCGTGTGAAGAACGGTCTGGAACAAGCGATTAGCCGTGGTATTGCTTACGCGCCTTATGCTGACCTGGTTTGGTGTGAAACCGGTACACCTGATATTGGTTTTGCCCGTGAATTTGCACAAGCCGTACAAGCTGCAGTTCCTGGCCAATTAATGTCATATAACTGTTCACCTTCGTTTAACTGGAAGAAGAACCTGAGCGATTCACAAATTGCCAGCTTCCAGGAAGAGTTATCTGATCTGGGTTACAAATTCCAGTTTATTACTCTGGCGGGTATCCACTTGAATTGGTACCGTACTTTCGACTTCGCGTACAACTATGCACGTGGCGAAGGTATGAAGCATTACACCGAAATGGTTCAAGAACCGGAATTTGAAGGTCGTGAACGCGGATATACTTTCGTATCTCACCAGCAAGAAGTCGGGGCAGGTTACTTTGACGACGTTACCACCGTGATTCAAGGTGGTCAGTCTTCAGTACGTGCTCTGGAAGGTTCTACTGAAGAGGCACAGTTCTAATAAACTGAACGTAAGTTTGGAAATTAAAAAACCCCGCTTAAGCGGGGTTTTTTTATGTTCATGAATGAACGGTATGTCGTGAGAGGACAGGAAGTCCGAAGCGACTATTTACTACACACTTAATGTTCCCGGTGACTGGCAAAAGCCAGTTTGTCCAGAAATGCCAGGAATAAAGCGGATAGGACAAAAGTCATATGCATAATCACATACCATAATAATTTATCATTGGATATGTTTTGTATTTCCATAAACTTTTGCAGTAAGTGTATGGAAGATATTGCGACAATAGAGGCGGCCACTTTTAACTTTAAAGTTCCGGCATCCAGTTTACCGTGCCAATCCAGTTTTTCATCACCTTCTTCAAGGTCAATCTTCGAAACAAAATTTTCATAGCCGCTGAACATGACCATGACGATTAAACTACCTACTAATGACATATCGATCATGGAGAGAATGGCTAATACCAGATCAGACTCGGCAATTGTTATAACAACAGTAAATGTGTGAAATAATTCCTGGAAGAATTTAACGGCCAGGGCAATTAATGCCAGCGATAAACCCAGATAGATAGGTGCAAGTAACCATCGACTGGCAAATAAGGTTCGTTCGATTATTTTTTCCATATATTTATTCTGTTCATAATTGTTCAAGTATGTTTTGGTAAATTTGGGTTAAAGGTTCAAGATCATCAACTTTAACGCATTCATTCACTTTGTGAATTGTTTTATTAACAACTCCAAGTTCAATAACTTCTGCACCGGTTGGAGCAATGAATCTTCCATCTGAAGTACCGCCGCCTGTAGAGCAAAGTGTTTCAATTCCGCATACCTTTTTAATAGAGTCGCAACTGGCATCGACTAATGCACCAGATTCTGTCAAAAAGGGCAGGCCAGACAGTTTCCATTCGATTTCATAATCGAGTCGATAGTTATCCAATAAAGCAATAACCTTGTCTTGTAATTCTTCCTGTGTTGTTTCAGTTGAGTAACGGAAATTAAATAATAACTTCATGCTACCCGGGATAACATTATCCGCCCCCGTTCCTGCATTAATATTGGAAATCTGGAACGTGGTGGGAGGAAATGAATCATTACCCTGATCCCACTTCATTGAAGTAATTTCTGCCAGGAATGCACTTGCCTCATGTATAGGATTACTAGCTAATTCCGGATATGCCACGTGGCCTTGTGTACCTTTGATAGTCAATATGCCGTTTAATGAACCACGACGTCCGATGCGAATAACATCACCAAGTTGTTTGTCACTGGACGGTTCGCCAACGATACACCAATCAATTTTGATTTTATTTTCATTCAAATAATCAATTACCTTACGAGTACCATTTATCGACGGCCCCTCTTCGTCACTGGTAATCAGTAAAGCAACAGTGCCGTTGTGATCGGGATTATTTTTTACAAACTCTTCAGCGGCAATCGCCATGGCAGCAATGCCACTTTTCATATCGGCAGCACCACGGCCATAAAGGTAACCCTCTCGAATTTCGGGCTTAAAGGGATCGGAACTCCAGTTTTCAACTGGGCCCGTTGGTACGACATCAGTATGACCGGCAAAAGCAAACAACGGTCCGGAATCGCCATGGGTAATCCAGAGATTATCGACATCTTCAAAGCGTAAATGTGTTGCCTTGAATCCGAGCTTCTCCAGACGTGCAGCAATCAGTTGCTGACAACCTTCATCTTCAGGGGTTACGGAAGCGCGGCTGATTAACTCAGAAGTAAGTTGAAGACAGTCATTATCCATTTTTTATAAGGTGAATCATTGAAGAAAAGAAAACGATGAACAGGCATTCTAAGTGATATTTGAAATCCTGCAATGAAGAATTGCAGAAGACAGTAATTGTTCTGCACAGACAAGTTTTTGTAAAAACTGAATTCGCTTACGAGAAAATTAATGTAACGATCAGTGGTGGTTAGAGACGTTCAACCGTTTGTATAAAGAATTATTCGTGAACGTATGTTCCGGGAGCAGGGCATATAGGAACATATTTTCTTGGTTTACCCATCTTAGGAGGTTTAACTCGTTCACTGGATTTTTTTACCAACCACTTTTCCCAGGCAGGCCACCAGGAACCTTTATGTACGGGAGTATTTTTTAGCCAGGTATCCGGGTCCGTGTATTGATCATCCAATAATTGTGTCGCAATCCGGTAGATACGACGAGGGTGTCCCGGCTCGCTGACAATCCCTGCATTATGACCACCACTGGTCAACAGGAAGGTGATATCGGTATCGGCCAACAAGTGAATCTTGTATACCGATTTCCAGGGTGCGACATGGTCTTTCATGGTGGCGACTGAAAAAATAGGGACACGTATATCGCTGATTGCAATCGGACGGTCACCAACGCGGTAGTTTTGTTCTGCCAGTTCATTATTTAAAAATAACTGTCTTAAATATTGTGAATGCATTTTATAAGGCATTCTCGTTGCATCGGAATTCCATGCCATCAGGTCGTTGATCGGGCGGCGCTCACCTAGTAGATAATCATGTAGCATGGCCGACCAGATTAGATCGTTTGACCTAAGGATGTGAAAGGCATTGGCCATTTGTTTGGTATCCAGATAGCCCTGTTCCCACATCATGTCTTCGAGGAAGGTGACCTGACTTTCATCAATAAACAGCATCAATTCGCCAGCTTCTTCAAAATCTGTTTGTGTAGCCAACAAGGTCATACTGGCAACCCGGTTGTCGCTATCTCTTGCCATGGCGGCTACGGCAATAGCCAGAATGGTTCCGCCTATACAGTAACCCATGGTATGGATAGGTGTTTTTGGAACGACTGTAGAAATTACATCGAGCGCAGCACCGACACCCAGTTCACGATAATCTTCCAGCGTTAAATCCCGATCATCTACGCCCGGATTTTTCCACGAAATAATGAAAACGGTATGTCCCTTATCGACAAGATATTTAATGAGTGAATTTTCAGGAGAAAGGTCCAGGATATAATATTTCATGATCCAGGCAGGAACGACCAATATCGGTTCTTTATAAACGGTATCCGTGCTTGGTTGATATTGAATGAGTTCAATCAGCCGGTTGCGATAGATCACTTTGCCCGGAGTGATGGCTACTGTCTTACCTGGTTTAAACTTATCGGTTCCCACAGCACGCTGGTTATCTATGAGTCTTTCCCAATCTTCAATCAGGTTTGAAAAGCCTTTAATAAAATTGTTACCGCCGCTACGGAAAGATTTGTCTATTACCTCGGGATTCGTTAGTGGAAAGTTTGATGGGGAGAACATGTCCAGCATTTGTCTGGCTGCAAAAGAAACGGCATTTTCATGATGTTTCGAGACCCCGGTAACATTGGTAGTTGCAATATGCCACCAGGTCTGGTTTAAAAGAAAAGACTGATAAATAAAATTAAACGGGAAGGTTTGCCATTTCGGATCCTTGAAACGCTTATCCTGAGGCAGAGGTTTAATACAAGGCTCAATATCCTGGTTACTGATATAATTTGCCGAATACAAACCTAAACGTAACATCTTATCGATGTACTTCTGAACAAGTTCTCCCTGCTTTCCCGGTGATACTGAAAGATGTAGCAGCCAGTCAAAATATGCCAGTAGCAGGGACGACGGTGACAAACCCATGCTCATACGACCTATCAGGGCATGGTAAAATCTGTCTTGTATATTCGCTCTTCTTTCGTTATCAGTTCCAAACATAAAAATGCATACTTTTGAAAAATTTAAAAAGTGTTACTGAATCCAGACGTCCAGGATTTATTTGAGAGCAGTTTCCGTATTTTAATTGTTATAAATTTAATATTGCCTATTTTTTATTTTGATTAGTGAAACTTTCCCAATCCATTGGAAATGGGAACATATTTTTAATGTCCATGTCTGTTGGCAGGTTTAAACCACTCATTTGTTGTTCCAAAGATTTAGTAATAGTTTCATATAAGCGTTGGTTTGTTTCATTAAATTTTTGGGAATATTCCGCTGCCAGACCGGACTCGGTTGCAATAACATCAGATATATCCTTTGCGGTTGATAATCGCTGTGTCTGGGAATTGAAATACTCCTGCCAAAGAGAAGAATATCTAAAACTTAAGTCCATGATCTCCTTCCACGCTTCCATATTATTTTCAAGCGCCTTGCGGTTCATCTCCATGAGTTCATTTTCGTTGCCGCTACTTTTTTTCATGACAAATCTCCTCTTTTCTTTGTTCTAGTTACAAATGTAGACAATTTTTGTATCAAAAACATGATAAAAATCAAAAAAGGTATTGATTGCCAGGTTCATATACCTGAACGATGAGGAAAAGCGTTAAAATGAAAAAAAGACAGGGTATATATTTAATAAATCAGTTTTTTGTGTAAATAGGCTGCTACTGCTAAGCAATACAAAATAATTAACTATCAATTTTTATACTCACCATAGAGTGCCAGTATTTCATCAATCTTTTGTCGTTTTTTCCCATTACAGCTGATAAATCGTCGTACAGAGAAGATTTCATATTCTGAGTCTGCATAGATATCTCGGGTAAATTTTGTTGCATGATTTGAAATCAGAACCGGAATGCCTTTTTGTGCAAGTTCCTTCGCAAGTTCAGCCAGTTTAATTTGCTCTTCCATGCTGAAGCCCTTGGCATTATAGGCTGTAAAATTTGAGGTGTCGCTAATAGGCACATACGGAGGATCACAATATATAATGTCACCAGGATTAGCATCTTTCATTATGTATTCGAAATCCTTGTTATAGAGTTTTGCCTTTTTGATTTTGGATTTCAGAAACATTAACTCTTTTTCAGGAAAATAAGGTTTACTGTTTTTCCCAAATGGCACATTAAATTCACCGGACAAATTATAACGACATAAACCGTTATAGCTATGCCGGTTTAAATATAAAAATAATGCAGATTTATATAGCTTGTCAGATGTTGTATTAAATTCATCGCGATATTTATAGTATGTATTACTTGAGTTGTTTTTCCTGGTGAAAAAACTTCGGCAAAGCGTTATAAATTCATTGCCATGTTTTTTTAAAGTACGGTAGAAGTTAATCAGGTCAATGTTTTTATCATTGAGGATATAATTTTCATAGTCGGCATTGAGAAAGATTGCTCCTGAGCCGACAAAAGGTTCAATTAATCTGTTGCCGTAAGGCAGTTTGCTTTGCACTTTATCAAATATTCGATATTTGCCTCCGGCCCATTTAAGTGGCGAACGAACTTTTGCAGAGTTATTCACAAAGTTTATTGGTTAGAGTTCTTCCGGACTGATTGCATCAATGCTTAAGGCATGAATTTCAGTCTTCATCAGTTTATCCAAAGCAGCATATACCATACGATGGCGATTGATGAGCGTTTGACCGTTAAACTTTTCAGATACAAGTTTGACATTAAAATGCCCCGCACCATCATTACCGGCATGCCCAGCATGTAGATGTGATTCATCAATGATATCAAGTTTACTGGGTGTAAATTCTGTTTCCAGACATTCACGGATCATTGATACACGATCTTGTTCAGGCATTAGGAAAAACCTTTTTAAACGGTTTTACGGTAACTTTTTCGTAGACACCTGCTGCAATATAAGGATCGTCATCAGCCCACGCTTGTGCGTCATCTAACGATTCAAATTCAGCCACGATTAAACTGCCACTGAATCCGGCAGGGCCGGGGTCTTCACTGTCAATATTGGGATGAGGACCTGCAATTAATAATCTTCCCTCATCCTGCAATGTTTGTAGCCTTGCAATATGATCGGCACGAACACTCATTCTTTTTTCCAGGCTTTCCTCGACGTCCTGACTAATGATTGCATAAAACATAATTATTCCTGTTCCTCCTCTGCTTCGACTTCGGTCATATAACGCGACATATAGGCCGCCTGACCAATGGCAAATATAAACGTTAACCCTAATAAACCGAATACTTTAAAGTTTGCCCAAAATTCGGTACTGAAATTATAAGCGACATAGATATTAGCAATACCTGAAACAATAAAAAAACTGACCCAACTCAAGTTTAATTTTGACCATACCTCATCGGGCGCAGATATGGCATGATCCATCATCCTGCGCACGATAGGTTTCTTGCCGATATACTGGCTGCCCAGAAAAACGAGGGCAAATAACCAATTTACGGCGGTCGGTTTCCATTTAAAAAATCGCTCGTCATGTAACAGCAGGGTTGCGCCACCCAGAATGAGGGTAAGCACGAACGTAATGATATGCATTTTTTCAAACTTACGAGTGACGAGCCAGTAAACAAAGATTTGGATAGCAGAGGCAATAATAATGACCTGGATACCGAGATAGATACCTTGTGTTCTGTCATCCGGGTAATAAAACGCGATTAGAAATGCGACTAGTGGAAAAAATCGAACAGGAATTTCATGAATCAATATTTATTTAAGAAGTGGAAGTAATCATAACCTAATTATCTGACAAACAGTATGGCGCAGTATTTCAATATTCATCCCGATAACCCACAGTTAAGGTTGATTAACCAGGCTGTATCACTTTTACAGGAAGGTGCTGTTATTGTTTACCCGACAGACTCCTGCTATGCCCTGGGTTGTTGTTTGGGAGATAAATTTGCCCTGGACCGCATACGTCAGTTACGCAAATTATCTGCTGATCATCACATGACGCTGGTTTGTCGCGATTTGTCGGAAATTGCAAATTATGCGCATGTCGATAACTCTGCCTTTCGCATGATGAAATCCATGTCTCCCGGACCTTATACATTTATTCTGCGGGCAAAGCGCGATGTTCCTAAACGCCTACAGCATCCCAAAAAGAGAACCATTGGGATACGTATTCCGGATAATCCGATTACACTGGCCTTGTTGTCCGCATTAGGTGAGCCCATGACCAGTATCAGTTTATTGTTACCGGGTGAAGATTTGCCGGAAACAGATCCCGAGATGATTCGCGAAAAAATTGATAAACAGGTTGAATTGATTATTGATGGTGGTGCCGGGGGGCTTGATTTTACAACGGTCATTGATTTGACAGAAAAAGAACCTGCCATCATTCGGGAAGGCAAGGGTGCCACCGAACTCGTGCTGGAATAGTTAAAAGTCTGTCACGACCTTTCGCAACAGGTATAATGCGCTTCTTTCATCTCAAAAATTCATAAATAAGAGTTCTTTAGGAGATTTTGATTGTCTACGAGTGGTAAACAGCGGGTCCTGTCTGGCATGCGCCCCACAGGCCAACTGCATCTGGGCCATTATCATGGCGTTTTAAAAAACTGGCTGGAACTGCAACAGGAATACGAATGTTTCTTTTTTGTTGCGGATTGGCATGCCCTGACGACAGAATATGAAGATCCTTCATTAATAGAGAAAAATGTCTGGGAAATGGTCATCGACTGGCTGGCCGTAGGTGTGAACCCGGGTGCTGCCAAGTTGTTTATCCAATCACGAGTGCCCGAACATGCGGAATTGCATTTATTATTATCCATGTGTACGCCGTTAAGTTGGCTGGAGCGTGTTCCCAGTTATAAAGATCAACAGGAAAAGCTATCCAATAAAGACCTGACGACCTATGGGTTCCTGGGTTATCCGTTATTACAGACGTCAGATATCATTATTTATAAAGCCGGTCATGTCCCGGTGGGCGAAGATCAGGTGGCCCATGTGGAATTGGCGCGAGAAGTGGTTCGGCGTTTTAATCATCTCTATGGTCGCGAACCCGATTTTGAAGAGAAAGTTGAAGCGGCCATAAAGAAGATGGGAAAGAAAAATGCCCGTCTTTATCGCGATCTCCGGAATAGTTTTCAGGAGCAAGGGGAAGCCCAGGCCCTGGAAAAGGCCCGTGCTTTACTGGAATCACAACAAAATATCAGTATCGGTGACAGGGAACGTTTATCTGGTTATCTGGATGGTTCCGGCAAGGCCATTTTTCCTGAACCGAAGGCCCTTTTGACCCCGGCCTCCAAGATGCCGGGTCTGGATGGGCAGAAGATGTCGAAATCCTACGGTAATACGATATCCTTACGTGAGAATCCGACGTCTGTAGAAGACAAATTGAAAAAAATGCCGACCGATCCGGCTCGAGTTCGTCGAACAGATCCGGGTGAACCGGGTAAATGCCCGGTCTGGAGTCTGCACCAGGTCTATTCAGATGAAGACTTGAAAAACTGGGTGATTGACGGCTGTACCAGTGCCAAGATCGGTTGTCTGGATTGTAAAAAACCCTTAATCGATGCGGTCTTAAAAGAGCAGGGGCCAATTAGAGAACGTGCCAACGAATATGCCAATGATCCTGAGACGGTTCGCGGTATCATAGCGGATGGTTGTGAGGCTGCCCGGGACCTGGCCCGGGAAACAATTGAAGAAGTCAGAGACGCAATGGGTTTAACTTATCGTTAAAAGTGGTGGCACAAAAAATTGAAATGAGTGAAGAACTGGAAAAAACTGAAGAAACGGTTGAAAAAGAAAATGACCAAAAGGAAATGCCTTTTGCGATCATCCAGGGTGCACCGTTAACGGAATTACCAAAGGATCTCTATATCCCGCCTGATGCACTGGAGGTTTTTCTGGAGGCCTTTGAAGGCCCTCTTGATCTATTACTGTATCTGATTAAAAAACAGAATATTGATATTCTTGATATCCCGCTCGCAAAAATAACCGAACAGTACATGTCTTACATTGAGTTGATGGAGATCCTGCAACTCGAGCTGGCCGGAGAATATCTTTTAATGGCGGCTATGCTGGCTGAAATTAAATCAAGGATGTTATTGCCCCGCCATAAGGAAGATGAAGATGAAGAAGATCCTAGAGCAGAACTGATACGGCGTTTGCAGGAATACGAACGCTATAAGCAGGCGGCAGAGAAGCTGGACGAAATACCACGTTATGAAAGAGATCTATACTCAGCAGTGGTTGAGTTTCCTGGGCGTAAGACCACGCAAAAGCCACCTGAGGTTTCCATGGATTCAATATTGCGGGCTTTTGCCGAGGTCTTGAAAAGGGCCGATATGTATACACATCACATGGTTCATCGTGAAGCTTTATCAGTGCGAGAGCGTATGGGTATTGTGTTGGAAAAGGTAAACCCGGATTCTTTTACCGATTTTGCAGACTTGTTTAGTGTTGAAGAGGGTCGAGCAGGCGTCATTGTTTCCCTGTTGGCAATACTTCAACTTGTTAAAGACTCTCTCATTCAACTTGTACAGAATGAGATCAATGGACCAATCTATGTTAAGGCAGCATCATGAGTCAGGAAAAAATAAAAAATATTATTGAAGCCGCGCTGATGGTTTCTGATCAACCACTCAGTGTAACGCGTATCTTGAACCTGTTTGAAGCAGATCAGAATATACAACCTGAACGGAATGATATCCGTGCGGCAATCGAAGCACTACAACAGGATTATGAAGGACACGGGATTGAGCTTGTTGAAGTAGCGAGCGGTTTTCGGTTCCAGGCAAGAACGGATTACGCTGAATGGGTAAATCGGTTATTTGATGAACGCCCACCACGTTATTCGAGAGCCTTATTGGAAACACTGGCAATCATAGCCTATCGTCAACCGATTACGCGGGCAGAGATTGAAGATATCCGTGGCGTGAGTGTCAGTGGCGGTATTGTTAAAACATTGCAGGAAAGGGAATGGGTAAAAGTTGTCGGGCATAGAGATGTCCCCGGTAAGCCTGAACTACTTGCAACGACAAAAACGTTTCTTGATTACTTTAACCTGAAGAAGCTTTCCGATTTACCTGCCCTGGCAGATATTAAGGACTTCGATTCTATCAACCCTGATCTGTTTGAGGTGCTCGATGGAGAGAAGAAAACAGAAACGGAAAATGCAGATACAGATAATATTGATGATACTGTGGATGTTTCAGAAGAGAATGATGTGGAGTATTCCGAACATGAAACGGAAACGGAATTGCATATGGGTGATGAATTTGATTCTGTAGAATCAGTTGTATCCGAACACGAAGAGAGAACTTCAGAAGAGGCAGTAACAGAGGAAGAAGACAACGTTATCCCTTTTACAAACTAAACTTAGGTTTAGTTATTTAGTGATATATCTTTATGGGTGAACGTATTCAGAAAGTGCTTGCCAATGCCGGTTTTGGTTCCCGTCGTGAAATAGAAGCCCAGATCAAGGCTGGCAAGATCAGTGTTAACGGTAAAGTTGCTGAACTCGGACAACAGATCGGCCCTAAAGATCGTGTCGCGATCAATTCCAAACCAATACGTTTGCATCTAGAACGTGAAAAAAAATGTAAGCTATTGGCCTACTATAAGCCTGCCGGTGTAGTCTGTACCCGAAAAGATGAGAAAGGCCGTGATACCGTTTTTAATCATTTACCCCGCGTGCGTAATGGTCGCTGGATCAACATTGGTCGCCTGGATTTAAATACGACCGGTTTATTGCTGTTTACTACAGATGGTGAACTGGCCAATAAACTGATGCATCCGTCCAGTGAGATTGAACGTGAATATGCCGTCAGGGTTTTGGGTGAAGCCAGCAAGGAACAATTACAAGCCATGCGGGATGGTGTTGAGCTGGAAGATGGCATTGCGAAATTTACTGATATCGTCGAATCCGGTGGTGAAGGTGTTAACCATTGGTATCACGTTGTCATCATGGAAGGAAGGAATAGAGAAGTAAGACGTTTGTGGGAGTCACAAGGTTTAACAGTAACACGTCTAATCAGGACACGTTTCGGTCCATATATCTTGCCTAGAAATAAACGTCCGGGACAACACTGGCGTCTCGAAGATAAAGATATCTCCGCATTACAAGCTGCAGTGTCAAAATAATTAAAACTTAAAAGCGATGCCTGTATCTAATAGGACTAACTTTTAGTTTGAACTACGATGAAGGCAAAACGAAAACAACTCAGGGAAATATATAAGCGCCTGTATAACGGTTACGGTTCGCAGGGTTGGTGGCCGGCCGAAACACCCTTCGAAGTAATGATTGGGGCAATATTAACGCAAAATACAGCCTGGACGAATGTCGAGAAGGCAATAAAAAATCTTAAACTGGCCAATGCCCTTAATACACATACCATCCTGGATTTATCACATGAAAAGCTGGCTGAATTGATACGTCCTTCAGGTTATTTCAACATCAAGGCGAAACGGATAAAGAATTATGTTGACTGGTTTGTAAAGCAGGGGAAATTTAATCGTTTGAATGATCTGGATGATCAGTCGTTACGGCAGGGCTTATTAAAAGTAAACGGAATCGGTCCGGAGACGGCTGATGATATTTTACTTTATGCCTTTCAACGACCGGTATTTGTTATTGATGCCTATACTCGCCGTTTGTTGTTAAAAATGAAACTGGTGAAGGGCGATGAATCATATGAAACATTGAGGCAACTGTTCGAAGTTTCACTTGAACCCGATGTTGCACTATTTAATGAATATCATGCCTTGATTGTCAGGCATGCCAAAGAGAAATGCAGTCATGATGATGGTTGCCGACACTGCGTAGTCGAAGCACCATTAACCGATAGTTAGATTATTTACGTGGCGTGCGTAATGTATCGATCGTATCTAACAAAGTATCAACCTGCACATCATGATAGGTCTCTGTCGCTAATGCCATGTCCATCGTGGTGATCTTGTTTGTGAAGGTAATGAGTTCATGCCAGTTTGGAACAGAATCAGCAACGGACAATATTTGGTCAATGAGTAATTGTTGTAACTTTCGGTATGCGGAGAGATAAACATTGAGCGGAATGCTGTTCCAGGCATGGATGACCCCGATGTGTAGTCGTTTTTCAAAATATTGCTGGGTAGTGAAATCAACACCTAACTAAGCAGATAGTCCCTTTGGGTTTGTTTTAGTTTTGAGACTTTAATCTTGCGATATTCTATTGTTTTGACAAACTTTGGCTGTTGCAACATATAGTCGTAAAAATTATCAATGATTTGATCGATATTCGGGATAATGATTCTTTCCAGTAACTCTTTGGCCGGATCCTTATCATTTTCGTCTAGTTCAACGAGACGTAGGTAGGCCTGGAGTTGTTCGCCAGTGAAGCCGTATTTTTCCCAGTAAGTCATTATTGGAGATTACAGCGCGTCTTGACTGATTACAATTGCAGGATAAACACGACAGATATTGATTTAAATGGCCCTGAACTGTAAGCTTTGCGGCCTTTTACGGACATAAGAGCAGAAATGACCCAGCGACAAACACTGGTTGCCGCGAACTGGAAAATGAATGGGACGCTGGCATCCATTCACCCCTTATTACAGGCCATTATCGAAGGTGTTGGAGACTGCAAATCAGAGGTGGCAATTTGCCCACCGTTTGTTTATCTGGCGGAGTTGGAAGGCCTTTTAAAGGGGACGGCGATCCGGTTAGGTGCACAAAATGTCTCACACCTGGAAAAAGGAGCATTTACCGGCGAGATTGCGGGTCAGATGTTGAATGATTTCGGCTGTTTTTATGTCATCGTGGGGCATTCAGAGCGAAGATCGCTTTACGGTGAAAGTGATGCCCGGGTTGCCGAGAAATTTATTGCGGCGCAGGCGAGTGGAATGCAGCCCATATTATGTGTGGGTGAATTATTGGAAGAACGGGAATCCAATAATACCGAGGAAGTCATTGCCAGACAGCTTGATGCAGTCATCGAGAAGGCCGGAGTTGAGGCTTTTCGCAAAGCGGTTATTGCGTACGAGCCAGTTTGGGCAATAGGGACAGGCAAGACGGCAACGCCTGATCAGGCTCAGGAAGTACATGAATTCATTCGATTGCGTCTTGCCAGACACAACGATGAGATTGCCGATGGCGTCAGGATTCTTTATGGCGGCAGTGTAAAAGCGGATAATGCAAAACAACTTTTTGAAATGGCAGATATAGATGGTGGATTGATTGGTGGAGCATCACTGATTGCAGAAGACTTTATCTCTATCTGTCAGGCGTGAGGAAAAATTAAATGGAAACAATCCATACATTATTATTTGTATTACAGGTACTGGTTTCAGTAGCACTTATTGGTTTCGTCCTGATTCAGCATGGTAAAGGTGCGGATGCTGGAGCGGCTTTTGGTAGCGGTTCATCTTCAACCGTGTTTGGTAGTCAGGGTTCAGGTAGCTTTTTAACAAAGGTAACCGCTGTGTTGACGGTCATCTTTCTGGGGAACAGTTTATTTCTCGGCTATCTGGCTGCAAATAATGTCAAAAACGCACCTAGCAGTTTGCTTGACCAACCGGGTGTTGTCATGCAACAGGAAGAAGCTGCCCAACAGGACATGGACATGCCTGCAATGACAGAAGAAGAAACAACCGGCGGCGGCGATTCAGATTTACCTAGCGTACCGGTAGAGTAACTTTCATTTCTTGATTGCCGATGTGGTGGAATTGGTAGACACGCTATCTTGAGGGGGTAGTGCTTTCGGGCGTGCCGGTTCGACTCCGGCCATCGGCACCAACTAATTTTTAAGTTTAAATAAGACTTCCAATTGCTCGTTGTAATTCACTCGATGAAACAGGTTTATTTAAAATAACATCGCGTCGCTGGCTTTAGCTT
>JBNLAL010000012.1:0-13780 GCA_050302115.1 Gammaproteobacteria bacterium
TTGTCCTGTTGGAACAATAGCCAGTGAACTTACATTGGCAGAAGCGGAGCAACTTGCATTAGATAATGATTTTATTATAAAGCAATACAATGCGAGTGCAGAAAGTCTGAGCGAAGTTGCTATTGCCGAAGAGCAGTTGCCCGATCCAAAAGCCAAGTTCGGTATAATGAATATTCCTGTTAATAGTTTTGATCGTACTCAGGAACCGATGACACAACTTCAGTTTGGTGTGCAACAGGCATTTCCGCGTGGTGATACGCTGCATTACAAACGACTTAAAATAGAAGACATGGCCGATGTTGATAAAGCAAAGGCACTGGATCAAGTAAAGAAGGTACTGCAGTCTTTGCGAAATAGTTACCTCGATTTGTATTTGAATATAAAAACCGAATCCATTTTGCAACAAAACCGTGACTTGTTTACACAACTACTCGATATTACTCAACGTCAATATGCCGTAGGCAGGGATAACCAGCATGATGTATTACGAGCACAACTCGAGCTGGCCCTCATCGATGATCGCATAGCCGAAATTACTGGGGCAAAAGAAATTGCACAAGCCGAGTTGGCTAAATGGATAGGTGATGATTCCGCAAAAAGACCATTGCCCGGGTCTTTTCCCGAAATAAAGTCATTAACAAACATGGAAGAGATAATTTTAAACTTACCTTACCACCCTTTAGTTCAGATAGATGATGCAGTTATCAATGCAAAGGAAAAAAGCATTAAGATTGCTGAAGAACAATATAAGCCCGGCTGGATGCTGGATCTGACTTATGGTCAACGTTCAGGTAGGGACCTGGATGGTGGTAGCCGTGATGATTTTGCATCTGCAATGGTTTTGGTCGATATGCCTCTATTTACAGATAAGCGACAAGATAAACGTTTAACGGCAAGCAAACTGGAACATATGGCATCCCAATATGCACGTAGCGATCGTTTATTGGAACTTAAACGTCAGGTTGAAAAAGAATATGCAAACTGGATGCGTCAGGGAAAACGACTTGAGTTATATGAAAAAAGGGCGGTTATTGATGCTGCACAAAACTCTGAATCCACTCTAAAAGCCTATCAAAATGATCTGACTGATTTCACAACACTGGTGCGTGCTCGCTTAACTGAATTAAATACAAAATTGGATATGTTAAAGATTCGTGTTAATCGGTCCAGGTCACAGGCAAACCTGTTGTATTACACAAGGGAAACGCTATGAAAAAGATAATGCTTATTTTGTTATTGATTGGGATTGGTCTTTTAATTGGTGTACTGATAGAAAATCAATTCGATGTTTCTCAAATAGCGATTCAGTCAAACATGGATATGAACATGGCTGAGAGTACTGATGAACCTGTTTCAAAAACAAAAGAGAAAAAAATTCTGTATTGGGTTGCACCCATGGACCCGAATTTTCGTCGGGATCAAGCTGGTAAATCTCCGATGGGTATGGATTTGGTGCCTGTTTTTGATGATGGTGGAGACAGTGATGACAGCGCTATCGTTAAGATTAAGCCCGAGATTATTAATAATATGGGTGTGCGTACAGTAAAAGTAGAACGTGGTTCATTATGGAAAAAAATTGGCACAGTCGGTTATATTGATTATGACGAAACACGTATACATCATATCCATACAAGAACAGAAGGCTGGATAGAAAAGCTCCAGGTTCGCGCTGAAGGAGAGCAGGTTAAACGAGGCCAATTATTATTTGAACTCTATTCACCGTTACTTGTTAATGCTCAAGAAGAATATTTACAGGCTTTAGCAAGTGGTAATCGTATTCTATCCAGTGCATCCCGTGAAAAATTATCAGCCCTGGGTATATCAAAGTCACAAGTTGACCAATTGGAAAAAGAAAAAAAGATCACACATAACATTCGTTTTTATGCGCCCCAGTCCGGTGTGTTGATTAACCTGGGTGTGCGCGAAGGGATGTATATAAAACCTGAAACCCAGGTTTTAAGTATTGCCAACCTGGATAGTATCTGGTTACTGGCTGAAGTTTTTGAACGACAGGCGGATTGGGTAAAAATTGGTCAAACTGCCGAAGCTGAATTGCCTTCTTTACCTGGTGTCATATGGAAAGGAACGGTGGAATATATCTATCCCGATCTCGATCCGGTAACACGAACACTAAGGGTAAGGTTACGATTCGACAACACCGAAGAAAAACTCATGCCGAATATGTACGCACATGTCAGTATCTTTTCCGGTAAAAAAACAGATGTACTTAATATTCCACGTGAAGCATTGATTCGTAGTGCTGATGAGGATCGTGTCATATTAAACCTGGGGGAAGGACGTTTTAAAGCGCAGAACGTTATTGCCGGGATAGAAAGTGGCGACAAGGTTGAGATTCTATCCGGTCTGGATGAAGAAGATGAGATTGTAGTGTCGGCACAGTTTCTAATTGATTCCGAATCAAGTCTCAAGGCAAGTTTAAAACGCATGCAGCCTCTTGAGTCAATGTTTCATGATCATTCAATGAAACAAACTGATATGGACAAGGAATAGATTATGGTTGAACAAGTAATACGTTGGTCAATTAATAATCGTTTCCTGATTATCTTATTGACAATTATATTATCAGTTGGAGGAGTTTATGTAATTAAACAAACACCAGTTGATGCGATTCCTGACTTATCAGATGTTCAGGTTATTATAAAAACGCCTTTTCCGGGACAGGCCCCTCAGGTTGTTGAAGATCAGATTACTTATCCATTAACAACCGCCATGTTGTCAGTACCCTATGCTGTAACCGTTCGGGGATATTCCTTTTTTGGTGATTCCTATGTCTATGTCATTTTCGAGGAAGGAACTGATCTTTATTGGGCACGCTCTCGTGTGCTTGAATATCTCAGTCAGGTTTCAGGGCGTTTACCTCAGGGAGTTCAGCCTGAACTCGGGCCCGATGCAACTGGGGTAGGATGGATTTACGAATATGCGTTGGTTGATAAACAAGGAAATCATGATTTATCACAACTGCGTTCTATCCAGGATTGGTTCCTTAAGTATGAACTTCAAACAGTGCCGGGGGTTGCTGAAGTCGCCACAGTCGGTGGTATGGTCAAACAATATCAGGTTGTCGTCGATCCGGATCTGTTACGTGCTTATAACATACCTATATCAACTGTCAGGAAAGCAATACAACGTTCAAATGAAGAAGCAGGTGCTTCTGTTATCGAAATGGCAGAAGCAGAATACATGGTTCGTGCAACAGGTTACGTTAGCAGTCTTGAGCAATTAGAAAATATTCCTTTAGCAGTTAGTGAGAAGGGTACGCCTATCTTACTTTCTGATATTGCTGATGTCAGGACTGGACCACAATTAAGACGAGGTATTGCCGAACTGAATGGAGAAGGTGAAGTTGTTGGTGGCATTGTTGTTATGCGTTGGGGTGACAATGCATTAAAAACAATCAATGCAGTAAAAGAGAAACTGGATAATTTAAAAAGCAGCTTGCCTGAAGGTGTCGAAATTATTGAAACCTATGATCGTTCAAGTTTAATTGATCGTGCCATTGATACTTTAAAAGATAAACTTCTGGAAGAGTTTATCGTGGTGATTCTGGTATGTGCCATCTTTCTGTTCCACATTCGATCAGCGCTGGTTGTTATCATCAGTTTGCCACTTGGTATCCTGATTGCGTTTATGATTATGTATGCACAAGGAATTAATGCCAACATCATGTCATTAGGTGGTATTGCTATTGCTATCGGTGCCATGGTGGATGCGGCTATTGTTATGATTGAAAATGTGCATAAACATATGGAGCGTACCCCATTAACAAATGAGAACCGATGGCAAATAATAAAAGACGCCGTGACTGAAGTGGGTCCCGCGTTATTCTTTTCTCTATTGATCATTACACTCAGTTTTTTACCTGTTTTTACACTGGAGGCACAGGAAGGTCGTTTGTTTAAACCTTTGGCCTTCACCAAAACTTATGCCATGGCGGCGGCAGCAGGATTGTCGATTACCGTTGTGCCCGTACTAATGGGACTTTTTATCCGGGGACGTGTTATTTCGGAGTATAAAAACCCTATCAATCGAATATTGATATTTTTTTATCGCCCCTTTATTTACGGAGTGTTAAAGGCACCGGTTGTAGTGACATTTCTGGCAATTGTTGTTACGGCAGTGGGGTTATGGCCTTTTACCAAACTGGGAACGGAATTTATGCCCGAACTCGATGAAGGTGATTTGATGTATATGCCGACGACCTTTCCGGGCATTTCTATTGGTAAGGCACAGGAATTATTACAACAGACCGATAAATTGATTCGTACTGTACCAGAAGTAAAACGCGTTATGGGAAAGATTGGTCGTGCTGAAACAGCAACCGATCCGGCTCCATTAACAATGATTGAAACATTGATCCAGTTTAAACCACGTTCTGAATGGCGAGAAGGTATGACCATGGAGAAACTCAGAACAGAACTAAATCGTACTGTGCAATTACCCGGTGTGACTAATGCATGGGTGATGCCAATCAAGACGCGAATTGATATGTTGGCCACAGGCATTAAAACACCGGTTGGAATCAAGATAGCCGGTCCTGACTTAAAGGTAATCGAAGATATCGGTCGTCAATTGGAAAAGGTCGTTAAAAAAGTACCAGGGACAGCTTCGGTATTTTCCGAACGTGTCGCCGGTGGTCGTTATGTCAGTATTGATATCGATCGTTTAAAAGCAGCACGACTTGGATTAAATATCAGTGACGTTCAAGAGGTTATCCGGACTGCAGTGGGCGGTATGAATGTGACTGAAACAATTGAAGGTCTGGAACGTTATCCGGTTAATTTACGTTATCCACGAAAAATAAGGGATTCTTTAGAACAACTTCAATTACTCCCGGTTGTAACTCCTGCCGGTGCAAGAATCGCATTGGGTGATGTGGCGAATATAAAAATTGAAGATGGACCGCCCATGATTAAAAGTGAAAACGCGCGTCTGAATGGCTGGGTGTTTGTCGATACACAAGGACGTGACCTGGGAAGCTATGTTAAGGAAGCAAGGGAAGTCGTTAATAGAGAAATTGATTTGCCAACCGGTTATTCAATCAATTGGTCCGGTCAGTATGAATACCTGGTCCGGGCAACAGAACGTCTCACTGTCGTCGTCCCCATTACACTCGTGATTATTGTTTTGTTACTTTATCTGAATTTTCGTAGTGTGGCCGAGGTGTTAATTATAATGGGGACTATGCCATTTGCACTTGGTGGCGGTGCCTGGTTGCTATACTTATTGGGTTACAATTTATCCGTTGCAGTTGGTGTCGGTTTTATCGCGCTTGCCGGTGTGGCTGTCGAGATCGGGGTCATTATGTTGGTCTACCTGAATCAGGCTTTGAATAAACACAGGGAAAAACTGGAACGAACAGGGCAACCTCTAACGATAAAAGATTTACGTGATGTCATAGTCGAAGGTGCTTTATTGAGAATACGGCCCATCATGATGACCGCAACAGCCATTATTGCCGGTTTACTACCCATTATGCTGGGTAATGGCACAGGGTCGGAAGTGATGCGCAGAATAGCTGCCCCTATGGTTGGAGGGATGACTAGTGCAACATTATTAACGTTAATCGTTATTCCGGCAGTTTATTTGCTTTGGAATAAAAGACTTGTTACATGAAAAATTTTCTAGATTAATTGTGGAGCATGATGTGATGACTAAATTTTTGATTAATGTCAATTTAATTCAAATTACAAGTATTAACATAAACAAAAAATAGAAGGTGGTATTTTGAGCGAATGTTGTCATAAACACGGACATGAACATAAAGCAGTAAAACCGGCTAAAGAAGGGGATGTTTATATTTGCCCCATGTGTTCGGGTATAGAGCAGGATCATCCCGGTAGTTGTCCAAAATGCGGTATGGCACTGGAACCGACGACTCCCATTGTTGTAAAAACAAAAACGCAATACACGTGTCCGATGCATCCCGAGATCATTCGTGATGAACCGGGTGATTGTCCCAAGTGTGGCATGGCGCTTGAGCCAATGCAGGTTGAGGTAGAAGATGACAACCAGGAATTGAACGACATGACACGTCGTTTCTGGCTCAGTTTACTTTTTAGTATTCCTGTCTTTATCAGTGCAATGGGCGCTGATTTCTGGCCGGATTTGTTTTCCAGCTTTATAGAACCAAGATCGCGGCAATGGTTGGAACTGGTATTGTCCAGTCCTGTTGTGTTGTGGTGTGCATTACCTTTCTTTCAAAAAGGATGGGTATCGATTATTTCACGACACTTAAATATGTTTACTTTGATTAGTCTCGGTGTTTCAGTTGCCTGGGTTTACAGTCTAATTGCAACCTTATTGCCTCAGATTTTTCCCGTATCTGTTCATAACGAGATGGGGCTTGTTCCTGTTTATTTCGAAGCTGCTGCCGTAATTACCTCTTTGGTGCTATTGGGACAGGTTCTGGAATTACGTGCACGCTCCCAGACGAACACCGCAATTAAAATGTTATTGGGATTGGCACCGAAAACAGCAAGACTGATTAAAGAGGATGGAAGTGAAGAAGACATTCCTTTGGACAAGGTTAATCCTGGTGATCAATTACGGATTCGTCCCGGTGAGAAAATTCCGGTGGATGGCGTTGTTATTGAAGGAAACAGTTCTATTGATGAGTCTATGGTTACCGGCGAACCGATACCGGTTAACAAAAAAGTAGGGGATAAAATTATTGGGGCAACGGTAAATGGTACCGGCAGTCTTGTTATGAAGGCGGAACATGTCGGAAAGGAAACCTTACTTGCACAGATTGTTAATATGGTTGCTGAGGCACAACGCAGCCGTGCACCCATTCAAAAAACAGCTGATACAGTTGCTGCCATCTTTGTCCCTGCCGTCGTTATTATCGCCATCATTACGTTTGTCGTGTGGTCGTTGATTGGTCCTGAACCACGTCTTGCCCATGCCATAATTAATGCTGTTGCTGTTTTGATCATTGCCTGTCCTTGTGCATTAGGGTTGGCAACGCCTGTGTCGATCATGGTAGGTACTGGCCGCGGTGCTACATTAGGTGTGTTGATCAAAAATGCCGAAGCATTGGAAATAATGGAAAAGATAGATACGTTGGTGGTTGATAAAACCGGTACTTTGACCGAAGGCAAACCAAAATTAATGAGTATCATTGCTGCAAATGGATTTGACGAGAATGACGTATTACGTTTAGGCGCGAGTCTGGAAAATAGTAGTGAACATCCTTTGGCCCAGGCCATTGTTTCTGGTGCAAAAGACAAAAACATTTCATTTGTTTCAGTGAGTGAATTTAATTCCATTACCGGTAAAGGTGTTTCCGGTAAAGTCGAAGACAAACAGGTAGCGATTGGTAATAAAAAATTATTGGAAGAGTTTAATATCGATGCAACTTTCCTGATTGAACAAGCAGAAGAGTTGCGACGTGATGGTCAGACTGCAATGTTTGTTGTTATTGAAAATAAACCTGCTGGTATTTTAAGTGTTGCTGATCCTATTAAAACATCCACATCGGAAGCAATTGAGACATTACATCAAGACAATGTTCAAGTTGTGATGTTGACTGGAGACAGTGAAACGACTGCACAGGCAGTTGCCAATAAACTTAATATCGATCAAGTGATGGCAGAAGTATTACCGGAACAAAAGGCAGAGGTGGTTAAAAAATTACAGGCAGAGGGACGCAAGGTAGCAATGGCCGGGGACGGGATTAACGATGCACCTGCCCTGGCTCAGGCGCAAGTTGGAATTGCCATGGGGACTGGTACTGATATTGCAATAGAAAGTGCAGGCGTGACGTTAGTTAAGGGTGATTTACGTGGTATTGCAAGGGCTCGTTTATTAAGTCGTGCAACGATGCGAAACATCAGGCAAAATCTGTTTTTTGCCTTTATTTATAACTCATTAGGCGTACCTGTTGCAGCTGGTGTGTTATATCCTTTTTTTGGTTTATTGTTGTCACCCATGATAGCTGCATTGGCAATGAGTTTTAGTTCGGTATCCGTAATTACGAATGCATTAAGGCTGAAGAACATAGATTTATAAAAATACAATAAGAAATAATGAGCAGTAAACTTACGTTTTGGGGCGCAGCGGAAACCGTTACCGGCTCCCGCTTCCTGATGGAAAATAAGAATAAAAAGGTGTTATTCGACTGCGGATTGTTTCAGGGGGTCAAAAAGTTACGACTCAGAAACAGGGCTCCTTTCCCGGTTGACCCAAAAAGTATTGATGCTGTTGTTTTAACACATGCCCACCTGGATCACAGTGGTTATATCCCTGCTTTATGTAAAAACGGTTTTAAAGGAAGGATCTATTGTACGCACGGTACACTTGATCTATGCCGTATCCTGTTACCGGATTCAGGACATTTACAGGAAGAAGAGGCTGAACGTGCTAATCGGCATGGTTATACAAAACACAAACCTGCATTACCGCTTTATACGGAAGAAGATGCCTATCAATCTCTGGAATATTTTACTCCTGTTGAGTATCACACCGAGTTTCAACCTGTTGAAGGAATAAAGGTAAAGTTTAGCAATGCCGGTCATATTCTCGGATCATCCTGCGTACATGTAAATGATGGTAACAATAATATTGTTTTCAGCGGTGATGTTGGTAGACCTGACGATCCTATAATGCGCCCTCCTGAAGCATTAAAAGAAGTTGATTACTTAATAGTTGAATCAACATATGGTGATCGCCTTCATAAGGCAGTTGAACCTAAAGAAGAATTGGAAAAAATTATCAATCAAACCTTTAAAAAAGGCGGTGTCGTTCTAATCCCGACATTTGCAGTCGGGCGTGCGCAAAGTTTATTACATATTCTGACTGAACTGATACATGAAAAAAAAATACCTAAAGTACCTGTCTACCTGGATAGCCCCATGGCAATTGATGCGACAGATATTTTTTGCCGGCATAAGGAACAACATAAATTATCTGAAAAAGAATGTCGAATGATGAATAGTTTTGTGACCTATACGCCAACTGTAGAAGAGTCAAAGGCAATCGAATTTCAGAGTGTGCCAAAAATAATTCTTTCAGCGAGTGGAATGTTGACAGGAGGCAGGGTATTACATCATTTAAAAATCTATCTTAAGGATCATCGTAATACAATTATTCTGGTGGGTTATCAGGCTGCCGGTACACGTGGTGCAAATATGTTGTCGGGAGTAGATCATGTCAAAGTGCATGGTGAATATATTCCTGTCAGGGCAAAACTGGTATCCATCGATTGCCTGTCTGCACATGCGGATTACGAAGAAATGACACAATGGTTATCGAGTATCAGGCCTGCACCTAAAAAAACATTTATTGTTCATGGTGAACCACAAAGTCAGGATGCCTTCAGGGTTTATTTAAAAGATCAACTGAAGTGGCAGGCTGATATTCCATCACAAGGTGATTCTGTAATTTTAAAATAAATATGGATAATAAAAATACTTTATTAGTAAAGCGTATTGGCATTGACACGTATCGAGTGCCTGTTATTTACATGCGAGAGGATTGTCATATTTGTAAATCAGAAGGATTTGAGGCGTTATCACGTATTGCAGTCACAATTGGTGATAAAACGATCATTGGAACGCTAAACATTGTTCGTGATTCATTAGTGCAGCCTGGGGAATTGGGTTTGTCTGATGCTGCATGGTCCTTATTGAATGCAGAAGATAATCAAAAGGCCTATTTATCCCATCCTGAACCTTTGCATTCGCTTAGTCATGTTCGTTCGAAGATTTACGATCATGCTCTTTCTGAAGAACAATTTAACATGATAATTCATGACATTGTTGCCGGTTATTATGATGATGTTCATTTATCAGCTTTTATTACCGCTTGTGCAAATGGTCGTCTACATCTGGACGAAATTATTGCTTTGACAAAGGCGATGATAAATGCGGGTAGTCAACTTGAATGGGGACAAGATATTGTCGTTGATAAACATTGCGTAGGTGGGTTACCGGGGAATCGGACGACGTTAATAGTTGTACCTATTATTGCTGCGTTTGGTTTAACGATGCCAAAAACCTCATCGAGGGCAATTACTTCGCCCGCCGGTACTGCAGATACAATGGAAACCCTCGCACCGGTCAGTTTATCAATTAATGATATGCAGCGTGTCGTAAACCAGGAAGGAGGTTGCATTATATGGGGTGGTGCTGTTCATCTAAGTCCTGCGGACGATATTTTAATCGCTATTGAACGAAAGCTGGACATTGACAGTGAAGGACAGTTAATTGCATCGGTGCTATCAAAGAAAGCAGCTGCGGGTTCAACCCATGTGTTAATTGATCTCCCTGTCGGTCCGACAGTCAAGGTACGATCACTAAATTTGGCCAAACAACTTTCGGATACTTTGGTCATGGTTGGTAATGAAATAGGTCTAAATGTTCGCACGATGATTACCGATGGTGAACAACCTGTTGGAAGAGGGATAGGCCCGGCATTAGAAGCCAAAGATGTATTGGCGGTATTGCAAAATGATATTGGTGCACCTGCTGACCTCAGAGAACGAAGTTTATTATTTGCCGCTGAAATATTGGAATTATCAGGCAAGGTAAAAAATGGTGAAGGTTATAAGGTAGCAGAGTCTATTCTTGATGACGGTCGTGCCTGGAAAAAGTTTCAGGCAATTTGTGAAGCACAGGGCGGTATGAAAGTGCCGAATGTAGCTGAATATCAACATGACATAGTTACGGATAAAAAAGGAATTGTTGAGAGTATTGATAACAGACGGTTAGCATTAATTGCAAAATTGGCAGGAGCGCCGATCGCTACAGAAGCAGGTGTATATCTGCATATTAAACAAGGAGAAAAAGTAGATAAAAACCAACCTTTATTTACTATTCATGCTGAAGCACCAGGGGAACTCGAATATGCCTTGGATTATATTGCTTCACAAATGGATATTATTTCAATCAGGGATTGAATATAAATGAGTATTAGTATTTTTACATTCGATTCTGCTGACACTATTGCAAATACCATGTCAAAAGATCTAAATGCTATTTTAAGTCTTGTTCATGTACATCATTTTCCTGATCATGAAAGTTGCATTAGAATCGTGCCTGACGAAGTAAATGATGTATGTATTGTTTTTTCCTCATTATATGATCCCGATGTAAAAAGTGTATGGCTATTGTTTTTATCCGAAACCTTGCGTGATTATGGTGCTGAACGAATTATTTTAGTTGCTCCTTATCTTGCATATATGAGACAGGATAAACGTTTTAACGAGGGAGAGGGTGTTAGTGCCGAATATTTTGCCAGACTGATTTCAAGATATTTTGATGCATTGATTACAATTGATCCACATTTACATCGTATAAAAAGTCTGAATGATGTTTATTCAGTTCCAGCTCGCTCATTACATGCGGCATCAACTGTTGCAACATGGATTAAAGAAAATATAAGTCAGGCATTGTTGATTGGTCCTGATAGCGAGAGTGAACAGTGGGTGAGTGAGTTAGCGGAGAAAGCAAATGCACCTTTCGTTATATTGGAAAAGACGCGCCACGGGGATAGAGATGTCAGTGTTAGTGTCCCTGATGTTGATAAATGGATGAATCATCAACCTGTTCTCTTTGATGATATTATCTCGACAGGAAAAACCATGATAGAAACGGTAAAACATTTAAAAGAAACTGGAATGAAAGCACCTGTTTGTATTGCGGTCCACGCTATTTTTGCCGATGATGCCTATCAGGCATTATTAGATGCAGGTGTAGAAAGAATTGTTACCTGCAATACGATACCGCACACATCAAATACAATTGATGTCTCTCCATTAATAACTGAAGGGTTACAAAGTTTACTTAAACTCTGAATACATATTCCTTGGCTGGATCACGATCGATATCAGGTGGAAAGTTTTTATATTTATCTGCGTAATATTTATTAAGGTGATCACCTTCAGATAATTTGTTGTAGGTTGCAAAATAAAGGCGACGAGTTTTATTGCTCAGGTTAGGTTCAGACGAATGAGGCGTATAACAATCAAAGAAAACCAGGTCGCCGGGCTGTGTAGGATAATAAACAAAATCCATTCCTGCCATGTCTTCATCAGTGAGTGGTTCCCATTCGCGAAAAAGCCCCTTGTTTTGAAATCCCTTAACTAACTGCAAACAACCATTTTCTATAGTGGCCTCATCAATGCAAACCATGACACTAATAAAAAAATCTGCATAATCTTCCCATCCGGCTTGTGAATCCTGATGTGGTTTAAAACCATCACCACCGGGTAATTTAAAATTAATCTTTTCTTTAAATAAGACTGCTTCCTCACCTAATAGCTGGGACATTGGGTTTATTAATGCTTTACCGAGTTCAGCAAAACCCGAATGGAAAGGAGAAAAGTTCTCGATTCTATTAATAAGACTCAGGTTCGGGTCGAGCTGGCTGGTTTCATGGTAGACCCAGTGCCTGCCCGATTCTTCAGGCATTTCTGCAAGTTCAGTTGTCCACTTTATAATTTTTGCAGTGTCTTCCGGATTGAAACCTTGTTTTAAAACTAGAAAACCATCTTTTTTAAATTGTTCGATCTGCTCATCATTTAAGACAGGAGTGGCTAACATGGAATACCTCTAAAAAATTAAATCATTTTGGAAAAGTTACTTCCGGGTTGCGTTTTTTTCATATATTTGTCAAATACTGAACAAATATTTCTAATAAAAAAACGTCCGACTGGCAAGACTTCTATTCTATCATTTTCAAGTAAAAGTAAAGCATCATCTTGTATAGTTCTGATCTCTTCAAGTTCGTTACTAAAGTAGTCTCTAAAGTTTATTTTAAACATTTGTTCTATTTCTGTGAAATTCAGTTCAAATTGACAAATTAATCTGGATATCACTTCTCTCCGTATTTCATCATCTTTGTCGAGCAAGTAACCACGAAACACAGGTATTTGTCCTTTTTCTATAGCATCATGATATTCATCTATTGTTCGATAGTTTTGTGAATAGGAGTTAGCTATCTTGCTTATAGCGGTTACTCCCATGCCAATCACATCACAGTCTGCATTGGTAGAGTAGCCCTGAAAATTACGATATAAATTACCATTACGTTGTGCTACAGCCAATTCATCATCCGGTTTGGCAAAATGATCCATCCCGATATAAACATATCCCGCTTTGGTTAATGCTTCGATTGCTTGATCGAGAATTTCCAGTTTTTCTTGTGGTTTGGGTAATTCCAGTTCATTAATTTGTTTTTGTGTTTTAAAAAGATGAGGTAAGTGCGCATAATTATAGATTGCGATGCGTTCAGGCTCCATATCGATGACTTTATGAATTGTGTCAGTAAAACTTTTTACTGTTTGTCTTGGAAGACCATATATCAAATCAATATTTACGGAATGGAAGCCATGTTTTTTGGCTTCATTCAAAACAAATGCTGTTTGTTCGTATGTCTGGTTTCGATTGACCGCTTTTTGTACATCCTGGTCAAAATCCTGAACACCAATACTCATACGATTAAAACCAAGCACCCTGAGTATGGATATGGTTTCTTTTTTTATCTCACGAGGATCAATTTCAATTGAATATTCGCCACTATCATCGTCATGTAGATTAAAGTTTTCCTTAACTACATTAATCAGTTCAGACATTTGTTCGTGAGAAATAAAGGTTGGAGTTCCACCCCCCAGATGCATTTGATTGACCATACGATCTTTATCAAACAGGGTGCCTTGAAGTTTTATCTCTTTGAAAAGATCCTTGAGATAAGGTCCTGCCCGTAGGCGATTTGCCGTAATAATTTTATTGCACGCGCAGTAATAACAAACAGTATTACA
>JBNLAL010000013.1:0-13123 GCA_050302115.1 Gammaproteobacteria bacterium
AGCCTATGTAAAAAGGAAAAAAGAAGTCGATAAAATTAATCATGACAACCTGGAATCGATTAGAAAGATTATTTCACTTTACAAGGAATACGGGAGTTTGCATCTTGGCGGTGTTCCAATGATCGCTGACGATATGATTACATTCATTAAAAATGATCTGGTCGTTTTTGGTGTAGGTGTGTTTTTATTTCTTGTCGGTATGTTAACCATTATTTTTCGACGAATACGTTGGGTGATCCTGCCTTTATTGAGTTGTTTCTATGCCGGTTTATTGATGATCGGATTGTTAGGTCTGGTTGGCTGGAATGTTACGGTGATTTCGTCAAATTTTATTTCATTGATGTTGATCATCACGATGTCAATGAACGTGCATCTAATTGTACGTTACCGCCAGTTAAGGAATGATTTTCCGGATAAAACGCAGTTTGATCTGGTTTTAGAGACAGCAAGCAAGATGGTTTGGCCGTGTTTGTATACGGCATTAACTACAATCCTGGCGTTTGCATCGTTGGTTACCAGTGGTATAAAACCCGTCATTGATTTTGGCTGGATGATGACAATCGGACTTACTGTTACTTTTCTGACATCGTTTATTCTTTTCCCGGCATTATTAATGTTGTTACCTAAAACATCCGAGACGGTTAATCCAAGAGATGAATTTCAGTTTACGCCAAAATTGGCAGAGTTAACCGAACGGCATGGAAACAAGGTGCTCTTTTTAACAGTCATATTGGCGGTGGTCAGTCTTTATGGCATAACCCGGCTTGAGGTTGAAAACAGTTTTATCAATTACTTCAGTGAAGATACCGAAATCTATCAGGGTTTGCGTTTGATAGATGAAAAACTGGGTGGTACGACCCCGCTTGATATTGTATTAAGTCTTAAGGAAAAGCTGGAAGAGGAAACAGCAGCTGCGGCAGAAGAAGAGTTTTCTGATCTTGATGACCTGTTCGGTTCTTTTGATGAAGAGGGAAAGAAGGATTCATGGTACACACCGGAACGTATCGACAAGATCAAACAGGTTCATGATTACCTGGTTTCACTGCCGGCCGTTGGTAAAGTGTTATCTCTGGCATCAGTTATTCGGGTAGGCGAGGAGATCAATAAGGGCGAATTTGATGCCTTTGAACTGGCTATCGTCAGTAAGCGTATGCCGGATGAATTAAAGGAAAGTATGATTAAACCTTATGTTTCAGAAGAGAATAACGAAGCCAGGATAAACATCCGAATTCTGGATTCATTGAAAGACCTTCGGCGCAAGGAATTACTCGATCAGATTAAAACAGACCTGAAAGAAAAATATAAACTGGCAGATGATGAAGTCAAAATCACGGGCATACTCGTTTTATATAACAACATGCTACAGAGTTTATTCAAGTCACAAATTTTGACTCTGGGTGTAGTTATGGCAGGTATTGCTTTAATGCTGGTTGTTTTGTTCCGGTCAGTTTCATTGGCAATCATTGGTATCATCCCGAACTTGTTGGCTGCTGCAATCATATTGGGTTTGATGGGGCTGTTACATGTTCCGCTGGATATGATGACGATTACAATTGCGGCCATAACGATTGGGATCGCGGTGGATAACAGCATTCATTATATCTATCGTTTTCGTGAAGAATTTCCAAAAACCAATGATTATGTTACGACTATGCATTATTGCCATGCCAATATCGGTAAGGCAGTTTTTTATACAGCAGTGACGATTATTATCGGTTTTTCCATCCTCGTACTGTCCAATTTCATCCCGACCATCTACTTTGGTTTACTCACGGCACTGGCGATGTTTATTGCCCTGTTTGCCGCACTGACATTATTGCCAAAATTAATATTAATCTGGAAGCCATTCTAATAACCCGTTGAAAAACAAAAGCTTATAATTGCTTTCTGAACCAGGCGGATTTTTCTAAATCTATTTATTCTGTAGAAAGAGTCACAGGATAAGGGCTTTCTCTTGTCCGTCATTCTCATTACAATATGTCGCTCTTGGACAACCCTCTTTTTACCTGATTTAGCGACATGGCTTGGTCAAAGGAAACAGTGGAATGTCCTGAACTACCCGACCCGAAAATGGGTCGATATAAAAATAACTCTCAGAGGTATAGCAATGATTGGCAGAATCGTAAATTCAGTGTTTTTGATTTGTTGTCTGATGACAGGCATGGCGGCCCAGGCAGCTGCACAATCTCCGGATGCTGTTGTTAAGGAAACTGCAGATGGTGTAATCAATCGTATCAATAGTGAACGAACGATGCTGGAAGCAAATCCTGAAAAGGTTTATGACCTGGTTAATGAACTGGTCATCCCGCATTTCGATTTTATTAGTATGTCCAAGTGGGTACTGGGTAAAAACTGGAAATCGGCCAGCGATGTGCAACGTACTGAATTTGTAGAGCAGTTTAAAACCTTATTGGTACGTACATATGCCCGTGCTTTATTGGAGTATTCAGGACAGGATATAAAATATTTTCCGGCAGAAGATGGCGGTAAACCTAATCTTGCTGTCGTAAAGACGGAATTAACCAGTTCGGGTGCTCAACCATTTCCTGTTGCCTATCGTATGTATCAGAAAAATGAACAATGGAAAGTGGTAGATGTCACAGTCGATGGCGTGAGTCTGGTATCGACTTATCGAGGTTCGTTTGCAAACCAGATCAAGAAAAGCGGTTTCGATTCTTTAATCAAGGAACTTGCTGACAAGAATGAAAAACTGGCCAGCAATCTTGTAGATAATAATTAGTTGTTAATACATTTTTTAATGCAACCGGGCCTATGTCCGGTTGCTTGCTTTATGAAGGCGAAAAATTTCCTTACTGGTTTCGTTTTTCCTTTATCATATACTTTTTAGAATTACACATGAGCACTATGGATCCCCAAATCATAAAAGAACTCATTATTTCCGGATTACCTGATGCAGATGTCCTGGTTGAAGGTGATGATGGCACCCATTTTCAGGCACGTATTATCAGTGAACAGTTTGTCGGGAAAAACATGGTGCAGCAACACCAGTTGGTTTATAAGGCATTGGGTGAGAAGATGGGAAAAGAGATTCATGCACTGTCCATGCAGACATACACTCCTGAAGAATGGGCACAACAATAACGTTAGTTTTTATCTATTGAAGGTATCTATAAAACATGGATAGATTGATTATCCACGGTGGCATCCCTTTACAGGGAGACATCTCTATTTCCGGCGCAAAAAATGCGGCCTTACCTATCCTGTCATCTACATTATTGACAGATCAATCTGTCACTATCGGTAATGTTCCTCATTTGCATGACATTACTACGACAATCGAACTATTGGCGCGTATGGGAGCGCAGGTAACGGTTGATGAGAGCATGAAAATAGAAATTGATAATAGCCAGATCAATAACTTTTTCGCACCCTATGAATTGGTTAAAACCATGCGTGCCTCGATACTTGTTCTAGGACCTTTACTGGCACGTTATGGCAAGGCTGATGTCTCTTTACCGGGTGGTTGTGCTATTGGTTCTCGTCCGGTTAACCTGCATCTACATGGTCTGTCTGCAATGGGTGCAGATATTACTGTTGAAGGAGGTTATATTCGGGCGACAGCGAAACGTTTAAAAGGCGTACATTTAACGCTGGATATTGTTACTGTAACCGGTACGGAAAACCTGATGATGGCTGCGACCCTGGCTGATGGATTAACCGTAATCGAGAATGCGGCCCGTGAACCGGAAGTCAGTGATCTGGCGAACTGTTTGAATAAAATGGGCGCACGAATCACAGGTGCTGGCACTGATCGAATCGAAATCGAAGGTGTCGAATCCTTATCTGGAACCGATTACGATATTTTGCCCGATCGTATAGAGACAGGTACCTATCTGGTTGCTGCAGCCATGACAGGTGGTGATGTCAGGTTAAAAAACACTCAGCCTGTATTACTTGAATCTGTATTGGCAAAATTGGCGGAAGCCGGTGCCAATGTCGAAACGGATGAAAATTCGATCCGGTTGAATATGAATGGTGAAAAACCACGTGCGGTTGATATTCATACCTCGCCTTTTCCGGGTTTCCCAACGGATATGCAGGCGCAGTTCACCGCTATGAACTGCATCGCCAAAGGAGGCGGAACCATTACGGAATCTGTTTTTGAAAATCGTTTTATGCACGTGCACGAATTACAGCGCATGGGTGCAAATTTAAAACTCGAAGGCAATACCACCATAACTGAAGGTGTGGATAAACTGACCTGTGCTCCGGTAATGGCTACGGATTTAAGGGCGTCTGCCAGCCTGGTTCTTGCCGGTCTCGTTGCGGAAGGCGAGACTATTGTCGACAGGATTTATCATATCGATCGGGGTTATGAGACGATTGAGGAAAAATTATCTCAACTAGGGGCGGATATTCGCCGTGTCCCTAATTAACCGTTAATTCATTTTTCTACGCTAAACTTTTCAGGATTTTCCTGTTCTATTGTATTCTGTCGCCCTTTTACTGAATCGAAACAATTAATTATCTGATTATGCCGGACAAAATTACCATAGCGGTTTCCAAGGGACGTATCTTTGAAGAGGCAATGCCACTGCTTGCCAAACTCGATATTGTGCCGAAGGATGACCCAAACAAGACGCGTAAACTGGTATTGGAAACGAGTCAGCCAAATATCCGCTTGTTGATAATTCGCGCTGCTGACGTTCCAACCTATGTGGAGCGTGGTGCTGCAGAAATGGGTATTGCAGGAAAAGATGTTTTGATGGAACACACCGGCGATGGTCTTTATGAACCCATCGATCTGGGTATTGCAAAATGCAGGATGATGTTGGCAGGTTTGAAAAAGGCAAATCCGATCAATGACCGCCCCCGGGTTGCAACCAAGTATACGAATATCACACGTAACTATTTTGCCGAACGTGGGCAGCAAGTCGAGATTATTAAGCTTTATGGTTCAATGGAATTGGGACCGGTACTCGGTTTGTCAGACTGGATCGTCGACCTGGTAGATACCGGCAATACTTTAAAGGCAAACGGTCTGGTAACACTCGAACATATTGCCGATATCAGTTCCCGCCTGGTTGTTAATAAAGCGGCAATGAAGATGAAAAGTGCGGTAATCAAACCAATCCTGAATCAATTAGCAGAGATAACAGGTAGTGGGTCATGATTAAACGTCTTGATACGACGGCAAGCGATTTTGATTCGGCTTTGCAATCCTTATTGTCTTCATCCGATGAACCCGATCAGTCCGTCGTTGATACGGTCGCGCAAATTATTAAAGATATTCGTACAAAAGGTGATGCAGCATTACTTGAGTACACGAACAAGTTTGATCGACGTAAGGCTAAATTAGACGATCTGGAAATTCCAAAAGAAGAACTGGATGCTGCATTAGAAAGGATTCCGCCGGAACTACGAGCAGGTTTAGAGAATGCATCTGCACGCATACGTGATTTTCACGAAAGACAAAAACAAACGACCTGGACTTATGAAGATGGTGAAGGGAACGAATTAGGTCAAAAGATAACGCCACTCGATCGTGTGGGTGTTTATGTTCCCGGTGGCAAGGCGGCTTATCCTTCTTCGGTATTGATGAATGTCATTCCCGCACATGTTGCCGGCGTTGAAGACATTATCATGGTCGTACCGACACCTGACGAAGAACGTAATGATGTCGTCCTTGCAGCAGCAGCTGTTGCCGGAGTGAACAGGGTATTTTCTATAGGTGGGGCGCAAGCAGTAGCAGCGCTGGCTTATGGTACTGAACTAATACCTAAAGTCGACAAGATTGTCGGGCCCGGAAATATTTATGTCGCTACTGCAAAACGTGAGGTATTTGGTGTTGTCGGTATCGATATGATTGCAGGACCTTCCGAGGTCGTCATCGTTAGTGACAGTTCAGCCAACCCGGACTGGGTGGCCATGGATATGTTTGCGCAGGCGGAACATGATGAACAGGCCAGTGCGATTCTAATCTCACCGGATAGTGTATTTATCGATCAGGTTGCAGCCAGTGTTGAAAAGCTGTTACCGGACATGGAACGGGCAAGGATTATTGAAACGTCTTTATCGACGAATGGCGCCTTCATCAAAGTTAATGATTTGGAAGAAGCGGCAGCAGTGGTGAATACTATTGCGCCGGAGCATCTTGAGCTTGCCGTTGAAGATCCGGATGCCATGTTGCCTTCTATCCGGCATGCCGGTGCAATCTTTATGGGACACTATGCAGCGGAATCTTTAGGTGATTATTGCGCTGGTCCGAACCATGTATTACCGACGGCACGTACTGCGCGTTTTTCATCACCACTGGGTGTCTATGATTTTCAAAAACATTCTTCATTGATCAAGTGTACCAACATCTCTGTGACGGAGATCGCCGACACGGCTTCTGTTCTTGCCCGAGGAGAAGGTTTAACGGCGCATGCGCGGTCAGCAGAATACAGAAGAGATTCTTAAAAGTTCTTTATGTCTGAAGATCGTATTCGTCAGATCATCAAGCCCGCTGTTCTTGCAGCAAAGGCCTACCATGTTCCCGATGCAAAAGGTTTTATTAAACTGGATGCAATGGAGAATCCTTATACCTGGTCAGCTGATCTAAAAGACGAATGGTTAGCGTTATTAAAACAGGCTGAACTTAACCGTTATCCTGATGCGAATACCAAAGAGTTAAACGAAACTATTGCCAATCTTTTTTCCGTACCCGAATCGTTAAACATGATGTTTGGTAACGGTTCCGATGAATTGATACAGATCATATTAATGGCATTGAATGAATCTTCGAAAGTGGTGATGGCGCCGGAACCGACTTTTGTTATGTATCGTTTTCTAAGTTCAATGCTTGACCTTGAGTTTGTGGGTGTCCCATTAAATCAGGATTTTTCACTTGATCTGGAAGCGACACTTGAAACTATAAGACAAAAACAACCGGCTGTTATCTTTATTGCCTGGCCGAATAACCCGACAGGCAATGCGTATGACAAGGCCGAACTGGAAGAAATCATAAAAACATCAACCGGACTTGTAATTATTGATGAAGCCTATCATGTCTTTGCCGAACAAAGCATGCTGAACGATATTGAAAAGTATCCGAATGTTTTATTAATGCGGACCTTGTCAAAACTGGGTCTGGCAGGTTTGCGTCTTGGTGTTTTGATCGGTGCTTCTCAATGGGTAAATGAATTTGAGAAGATACGCTTGCCATACAACATCGGCACCTTGAATCAATTAAGTATTAACTTTATCTGTCAGCATATTGATGTGTTGTATCAACAGGCAGAACAAATAAGAAAAGACCGGGAAACACTTTTCCATGCACTTGAGAGTATTAAAGGTATAGAGGTGTGGCCGAGTAAAGCCAACTTTATTTTATTTCGCGTAAACAATGCAGATCAGGTTCACACTGAACTAAAAAATAAAAAGATACTGATTAAAAATCTGAACGGTGCTCATCCTTTACTCGAAAACTGTTTGCGTGTGACTGTGGGCACAAAAGAAGAAAACGATTCCTTTATATCAAGTTTGAAATCTATTTTATAACTATTGCGGAATGCTTGCTGCTGGCCGCTGCGCTATCAACGTACTTAATTGTTCTCTTTGCCAGCCACGTAAGATATCAATAACGACTTTGCTGCCTGGTTTTAAAGCTGTGATCGTTTCTATTGCAATGTCCGGTGAACTGACATTCTTACCATCAATACTGATCATAATATCGCCAGGAATCAGCCCGGCACTTTCTGCAGGGCTGTTACGCATTATTGCAGTTACCAGTACACCACCATTATCCAGATTAGCGGACTCAATGATACCTGGATCCAGTGTTTGTGCTTCTATGCCTAACCAGCCACGGACAACTTTTCCGTTTTTAATGATTTGAGTCATGATATTCACTGCCTGGTTGACAGGCGTCGCCAGGCCAATGCCTTCCGAACCACCACTGCTGGATACAATTGCGGTATTGATACCAATCAATTCCCCTTTGGCATTGACCAAAGCACCACCGGAATTACCGAGATTAATATCAGCATCGGTCTGAATGAAATCATCGAAATAGGAAATACCACGCCGCTTGCGACTGATTGCACTGACAATACCCTGGGTCACGGTTTGTCCAAAGTTATAGGGATTACCGATGGCAAGGACTACGTCGCCAACATGTAATTTACTGGAATCGCCGATGGGTATCTCAGGTAAGTCAGGCAACTGAATATTGATGACAGCCAGATCGGTATCAGCATCAAGACCAATCAATTTTGCCTGGGCCTGGCGCCCATCATTCAGTGTAATGCGAATATCATTGGCGTTATTGATGACATGGGCATTGGTCAGGATAAACCCGGCGTTATTCATGATAACCCCTGAGCCAATCGAGCTATCACGACGTTGTTTTGGCACCGTCGGCGCATCACCGAAAAAGCGTCGAAATAACGGGTCCTGAAACAAGGGGTGTACCCGTTCCTGATAGACCTTGGTGGCATAGACATTGACTACCGCGGGAGCCGACAGTGAGACCGCCTTGTTAAAAGAATAAGGGCTTGAGCCTGATGAAGACAGGGACAACTTCGACGAGAGGTCATTTGTGGTAAATAGCAACACTATGAACGCGATCGCCAGTCCATAGGCACTGTATTGCAGTATAAATATTAGTAATTTTCTAAATTGCATCGTGTTTCGGTAAAGTGATTGTCTATTTATATTAAATTGTTTGTTTAGTAATTTTTAATATTAAGGAATACTCAGTTTAACGTAATTAGGCTAAACTGACGTACATTAAAACGCTTGTACAGCAACGTGTTTAAATTGAACAACAAAATGGTTTTCATTGACTGAGATCAATTAAATCACAGTAGATATCCTGCAGATAAATTGAGATCATCTCGCAATGAAGGTAAGTTACGGTTTTTTTAAAAGATTCATAAAATACTGATTCCAGTATCAGCTATTTGAGGGGAAAGAATGGAAAATAGCAATGTTGACAAAAGTCGTCGACGATTCCTGACGGCTGCCGCCACAGTGGTGGGCGGAGCAGGTACCGTCGCTGCGGCTGTACCATTCGTTGCAACTATGGCACCCAGTGCGAAAACCAAGGCAATTGGTGCACCGGTCGAGGTCGATATCAGTAAACTCAAGCCAGGCGAACGACTTATTGAACAATGGCAGGGTAAACCGGTATGGATATTACGTCGTACACCGGAAATGCTGGAAGATATAGCCAGTATGGACGGTGACGTTAGAGACCCGGCGTCGGACAATAGTGCGCAGCCGGAGTATGCCAAGAATGAATACCGATCCGTTGAAGATGAATATCTGGTCGTTTTAGGCATTTGTACACACCTGGGGTGTTCTCCAACTTTTGTTCTGAAGGGTGCAGAGAACAGTCCGGTTGAAGGTTGGAAAGGCGGTTTCTTTTGCCCTTGTCACGGCTCCCGTTTTGATTTGGCAGGCCGCGTTTTTAAAGGTGTTCCGGCGCCAACCAATCTGGTGATCCCTCCTTACAAGTTTCTTTCTCCAAACCGGTTACTGATCGGTGATGACAGTGGAGCAGTGTAATGGCTGATATCGAAAAACAAGTTTGTAATGCATTGTGTGGCCTCAGGGATTGGGTCGATGCCCGTTTCCCGTTGATGAAGAGCTGGAATGAGCATCTGGCCAAATATTACGCCCCCAAGAATTTTAATTTCTGGTATTTCTTTGGTTCATTAGCATTACTCGTGCTGGTTATTCAGATCCTGACCGGTATCTGGTTGACCATGAACTACAAACCATCGGCAGAGCATGCCTTTGCCTCAGTCGAATACATCATGCGTGATGTGAATTGGGGCTGGTGGATACGTTATATGCATTCCACCGGTGCTTCGGCATTTTTCATCGTGATCTATCTACATATGTTCCGTGCCCTGCTTTATGGTTCCTATAAAAAGCCACGCGAACTACTGTGGTTGTCCGGTATGGCGATCTATCTGGTACTTATGGGTGAAGCCTTCTTCGGTTATCTCTTACCCTGGGGACAAATGTCTTACTGGGGAGCGCAGGTGATTATTTCCCTGTTTGGTGCCTTACCCGTGATCGGTCCTGATTTGGCGGAGTGGATTCGTGGTGACTTCGTTGTTTCCGACGTGACACTGAACCGTTTCTTTTCATTACATGTGATTGCCTTTCCATTATTAATCTGTGGTCTGGTCGGTTTTCATATCCTGGCCCTGCATGAAGTGGGTTCCAATAACCCGGACGGCATTGAGATCAAAAAGAACAAGAATGAACAAGGTATCCCACTCGATGGTATTCCTTTTCACCCTTACTACACGGTGAAGGATATTGTTGGGGTCGCGGTCTTTTTAATCTTCTTCTTCGGGGTCGTATTCTTTCAACCGGAAATGGGCGGTTATTTTCTGGAACACGCCAATTTTGTTCCTGCTGATCCATTGAAGACACCGGAACATATTGCGCCGGTCTGGTATTTCACCCCGTTCTACGCCATCTTGCGTGCGGTACCCAGTCAATTGGGCGGTGTGATTGCAATGGGACTGGCAGTCAGCCTGTTCCTGATACTGCCATGGCTGGATCGTAGCCCGGTTAAGTCAGTGCGTTATCGTGGCTGGAACTATCGTATTGCCCTGGGTGCATTTGTTGTCAGCTTTTTAGTACTGGCCTTTTTAGGAATGCAGCCACCGACACCGACTTATACATGGATGGCACGGTTTTTCTCATGTGTTTATTTTCTATTTTTCTTTGCCATGCCGTTTTACACGAAGATTGACAACGATAAGGCAGTGCCTGACAGGGTGACAGACTGATGAATATGACAACAAAAATAATCAATAAAGTACTCTTTGTTATTTTAATGTCTGTGTCTGTAGCAGCTTCTGCTACCGGTAGTGGTCATTTGCTGCACATGGACGTTAATCTTGCTGATCAAACGTCTTTGCAACGCGGTGCCAGGACATTCACTAACTATTGTTTGAGTTGTCACTCTGCCGCCTATATGCGTTATAACCGTATGGGTGAAGACCTGGGTATTTCCGATGATGTAATAAAGGCCAATTTTATTTTTGGTGATAAGAAAGTCGGCGACACCATGACGGTATCGATGCAAAAAGACGATGCAGTAAATCTCTTTGGTGTTGCTCCACCGGATCTCTCCGTTGTTGCCCGCGCCCGTGGTGCTGACTGGTTATATACCTATTTCAAAACGTTTTATATCGATGAATCCCGTCCCTTTGGCGTAAACAACCTGGTGTTCAAGGATGTCGGTATGCCGCATGTGCTCTGGAGTCTGCAAGGCATGCAACGACTGGATAAACCGGAAGCGTCAGAAGGTTTGCACCACAACCCGACGCATGAGGACTTGCATCTGGTCTCGCCGGGGACACAGTCGGAAGAAGAGTACGATCAAACTGTACGCGATCTGGTTAACTTTTTGGTCTACCTGGGTGAGCCAATCAAGTTGAAACGAAACAAGATCGGTATCTGGGTGATGCTGTATCTGCTGATCTTTTTAATGGTTGCCTACATGCTGAAAAAGGAATACTGGCGCGACGTACATTGAGGCCTGGTAAGGCTTTCAGGCCAATTCCACCACTTTTGGAGCTCCATGTAGTATAATCCCGCGCTTTCGTAATTTAGGCTGGAGATTAATAATGGCAAGTGTGGCAAATCGTCGCTCTTTAATGGTTTTATATTCAGATTGCATTGAACCTCTTGGTCATGCTGTACGCATCGTTCTGGCAGAAAAAGATGTCAATGTTGAGATCAATTTCATCGGCGATGACGACACAAAACCGGAAGAACTGAACGAACTCAATCCCTATAACTCAATCCTGACCCTGATCGATCGCGACCTTGTTCTATACGATCCGCAGATCATCATGGAATACCTGGATGAACGCTTTCCGCATCCCCCATTGATGCCGGTTGATCCGGTTACTCGTGCCAGTAATCGTCAGTTACGTTATCGCGTCATGCGCGATCTCTATGCTGTCGTAGAAGAACTGGACAGCGAGAATGAAATTGCAGCGGCCAATGCCAAGAAAGTATTGCGTGATAACCTGACGGCCATTGCACCGGCGTTTACGCAAATGCCTTATTTCATGTCAGAAGAATATTCTCTGGTCGATTGTTGCATGGCCCCGTTGTTATGGCGTTTGTCGCAATACGGGATCAAGTTACCGATGTCGGCCAAGCCCTTGCAACAATACGCAGACCGTTTGTTTGAACGTGAAGCGTTCAAGACCAGCCTGTCACCGGTTGAAAAGGAATACAATCTCGACTAATCATAGGTTATATGATGACTTCGAATCGACCCTATCTGTTACGCGCGTTATATGACTGGATTTGTGACAATCATCTAACGCCGTATTTACTGGTCGATACCAGCGGTGACGGAGATATCAGTGTTCCGCAGGAGTTTGTGGAAGACAACCGCATCGTGTTAAACATCTCGCCCAGTGCGGTGGTCGATCTCGATCTGAGTAACGACTATATCAATTTCAAGGCACGCTTCTCCGGACAGAGTATGAATGTGTTTTTTCCGGTTGAAGCGGTGTTGGCGATCTATGCCAAGGAAAACGGCAGGGGGATGATCTTTCCGGAAGAGGACCTGGAAGATGAATCTGATTCAGAAGCCGTTTCTGATGAAGAGGATATTACTGATCCAAATCAAGAGAAGAAAAAGAAGAAGGATCGATCGCATTTGAAAGTGGTTAAATAAACCCTTCGTTTTAGCTCTCTATTAATTCTACTTTTTTATTTTCAGTTAAATTTCTTTCGTCTGATGACGAGTAACTTTTGCAATCTACATCCCTGTAGATTGCCCTTCGGGCCAGCCTTCGGCTGTCCAAATTCGTTCCCTACGAATTTGTCTTGCGCGCCAAAGAGAAAGAACCAAAAGACGACATACATGGATGTATTAGTGTCGCGAGAGGACAGGAGTTCGGAGCGACTAGGCCGCACATTTAATCCCTCAACTGTGCATTCATGCACAGTTGCCCCGATAACTGCTCATTCACACGGCATAACATAAGGGGAATAAAACCTTAAGCTCGCTGGTATCAACTCAATATGCGAGTCTTTTAAAGTTATTAATGTAAATTGGTTAAAGGATATTATGGCCAATAATGATTTAGAAATTGCCTGGAATGAAATTGACCAGATGCTGCTGCTG
>JBNLAL010000014.1:0-12904 GCA_050302115.1 Gammaproteobacteria bacterium
AGTTACCGCCGGATTGAATTGGTCGCCGACATCCTGGTTGAAGTTTCGTCCGGAAGTCCGTTACGACTGGGCCGACACGGACAATAGCTTCGCCAGTCCGGGCAGCGGTTTCGATCAAAACACCGATACCGATCAAAAAAACAATTAATACATATTTCCATGTGGAATAGCGATTCATGACCTTAGCCCGTTAACTTCAATTAATTATATTTATGTTTAGAGTGTCTTGATTGTGCCTTTTGGCATGACTGCAGAAACAGCCTGTTTTTGAACCTTCACATCGGTTTCTTTCGCAATCTCGAGAACAACAAAATTGTCACCCACCTCTTTAATTTTTCCCAATAAACCACCTGTCGTGGTGACCTCATCCCCTTTGGCTAAACCGGCAACCAATTGCTTATGCTGTTTGGCCTGTTTTAACTGAGGGCGAATCAGTATGAAATAAAAAATGGCAAATAAAAGAATGAGCGGTAAAAAACTCATTAAACTACCAGGCTGTTGTGCCGGTGCTGCCCATGCATTACTTATAAAAAAATCCAACATTGATAATTACTCTTAGCCTTAAAAAGCGCGCTATTATGACATAGAGATTTAAATTTTCCCGCGTTTTACATAAAAATCTGCAATAAAACTATCCAGATCCGCCGATTCTATGGCTTGCCTAAGCCCTTGCATTAACTGTTGATAGTAAAACAGGTTATGGATCGTGTTCAGTCTGGCCCCGAGTATTTCATTGGTCTTGTCCAAATGATGCAAATAAGCGCGACTGTAATTCTGACAGGTATAACACGAACAGTTCCCGTCAATGGGCTCTTTATTGTAGCGATGTTCGGCATTTCGGATACGGATATCACCCTCTTGGGTAAACAAATGACCATTTCGCGCGTTTCGAGTCGGCATGACACAATCGAACATATCAATGCCACGACGAACCGCTTCGACAATGTTTTCCGGTGTACCGACCCCCATCAGATAACGTGGTTTGTCCGCAGGCATTTCCGGGATCAGTTTATCCAATACCCTCATCATTAAATCAACCGGCTCCCCAACTGACAGTCCGCCAATGGCATAACCGTCAAATCCGATTTCACATAGACCGTTCAGCGAAGCCTTGCGCAGCCCCTCAAACATGCCTCCCTGCACAATACCGAACAGGGCATTCGGATTATTCGCATGTGCTTCTTTAGACCTTTTTGCCCAACGTAATGACAACTCCATCGATTTTTTCGCTTCATCTTCAGTCGCTGGATAGGGGGTACATTCATCAAAGATCATGACGATATCCGAACCCAGGGTGTGCTGAATCTGAATGGCCTCTTCCGGTCCCAGAAAAACCCGGGAACCATCGACCGGTGAACGAAAATGTGCCCCTTCTTCCGTGATCTTGCGTGAATCCGCAAGACTGAAGACCTGATAGCCACCTGAATCGGTCAGAATGGGTCTTTCCCAATGCATAAATTGATGCAATCCACCAAATTTATTGATGACTTCCATTCCGGGCCTCAACATCAGATGAAAGGTATTACCCAGAATAATTTCGGCACCGATATCGACCAGTTCTTCCGGCGTCATGGCCTTAACCGTGCCATAAGTACCAACAGGCATGAAAACCGGCGTTTGAATATCGCCACGTTTAAACGTTAATGTACCGCGACGGGCACTACCGGATTGATTTAATAGCTGGAACTGCATATTTATTATTCTCTGTTCAAAATCAGCATGGCATCACCATAACTGTAAAACCGATATTTTTCCTGAATCGCATGATGGTAGGCCTGTAATACGTTTTCTTTTCCGCCGAAGGCACACACTAACATCAATAGAGTCGATTCCGGCAAATGAAAATTGGTAAACAACATATCGACTACATTAAATTTAAACCCGGGATAAATGAATATATCCGTCTCACCTGCATAAGGTTCTAATTTACCTGAGTGCGCAGCTGTTTCCAGACTGCGCACGACTGTTGTTCCAACAGCCAGAACTCTTCCTCCGGATTGTTTCGTTCTATTAATTTTTTCAACGACTGACTGGTCAAGCTGCATATATTCGCTGTGCATCTTATGCTGATTTATATCCTTAACACGCACCGGCTGGAAAGTTCCTGCACCAACATGCAAAGTCAGGCGAACATTATCTATCCCCTTCTTCTCAAGATGATCTAAAACATCATCCGTAAAGTGCAAGCCTGCCGTAGGTGCAGCTACCGCACCGGGAGTTTTTGAAAAAACAGTCTGATAGCGTTCCTTGTCAAAACCTTCGTCATCTCTATTGATATATGGTGGTAGTGGCATATGGCCATATTGTTCCAACACACTATTTATTGTTTCTTCACCTTTGAACTGCAGTAGATACATATCATCCTTTCTACCTTTAACCTCGAAGTATGCCTGCTCATCAAGATAAATATGCGCACCGGTTTTGGGTGATTTACTGACACGTAATTGCACCAATAATGTCGAATTATCCAGTATACGTTCCAGCATAATCTCAACCTTTCCGCCAGTTTCCTTATAGGCAAAAAGCCGAGCTGGTATGACGCGAGTATCATTTAAAACAACAAGGTCTCCCGGATTTAAAAGCTCCGGTACTTCTTTGAAGAAACGATCCGAGATAGTTGTATTGTCGAGACAAAGCATACGGCTACTGTCACGCTTCTCTGTTGGATACTGCGCAATAAGTTCTTCCGGTAGATGATAGGAAAAATCACTGGTTAACATGGCGCGCGATGTTATCAGAAAATACTGCTTAAAGATTGATATCCACTAAAGTTTCCTTATACTTGCTCGCCTGCTTATCTCTATGCCGGGGTGGCGGAATTGGTAGACGCGCCGGATTCAAAATCCGGTTTCTTCGGAAGTGCGAGTTCGATTCTCGCTCCCGGCACCAACATCAATGTTTATTCAGGAACAACAACGTCAAATACCTTGCCCCCGGATTGCCGGATTAAATCAATAATCAACTGGTGTTGTTTCAATAATAATGATTTGTCAGTTGAACGAAGTACAACATTTACACCCAATTGCCCTTGTTTAAAATAAGGATAACTGCCAATTGATACGTGGTCAGATAATGCCTGTACCTCACCCATACCTTCTGCAATACGACTTTCAGTCAGGTTGGTACTAACACTGGCAGTAAGTATTGGCGGCCCTCCGCTCAACTTTGCAATCAAACCATCCATCATACCCTGCATGATGCCGGGAACTCCTGCCAATACATATACGTTTTCAATCTGGAACCCCGGGACAATACTAACCGGATTATCCACCAGACCAGCTCCCTCCGGCATATTTGCCATTCTCAAACGTGCCTCTGTCAATTGATCGGGGCCATAGTAATTTTCCATACAGCTTACTGCCTCGGAATTACACACCAGTTTTTTATTAAATGCCTTTGAAATAGAGGCAGCAGTAATATCATCATGTGTGGGACCAATACCACCGGTAGTAAAAACATAGTCAAAGCGTTTCGCATAACTGCGTACTGTCTCAATAATTGTCGATTCTTTATCAGGAATAACTATTGCCTCAGTCGGCACGATACCAATCTCTTCAAGTCTTTGGGATATATAGGGAAGATTGGCATCCTGTGTCCGACCAGACAGAATTTCATTTCCAATAATAATAACGCCAGCAGTTTTTGAGTTCGCGTACATTGAACTACTTTTTATCTGTCCTAATCTAATATTTGAGCGTTTAAAATACTGCGACATTTTGCCACATTGTCAACGAAATTTATTGCGGTATTCTTACGCGCCCCGACTATTAAAAACTGAAGCAAATGTAACAGAGGAATGATTGTGAATAAATTTTTTAGACCATTTCTTGCAACCCTGTTTGCAAGCATCATTGCATTACCCGCATATGCCGATGGTGATAAACCTTATGAAGTTGTTGATGGGAAGATCAGCAATAATGCTATAGAAGGATGGAAAACATACAACGGTGGTGGTTGCGGTGGCTGTCATGGACAGGGGGGCAAAGGCGCTATAGGACCTAACCTGGGTGAAAGCGTAACAAAAAAGCTGACCAAGGAAGAATTCATGGACGTCGTCACCAATGGCCGTGCCGGTACTTTCATGAAACCGCATAATACTAATAAACGTGTAATGGATAACCTGGATAATCTATATGCCTACTTTTATGCGCGTGGTGATGGTGTCCTGGGTGAAGAAAACCTGATCAAATTTCCAATGGGGAAAAAATAGATTCAATTTTTTAAAAAGTTATATCCGCAAACAAACTGATCTCCAACTATTAGTTTAGATATAACACCTCTCAGTCGCACCCGTAATAGGTGCGGCTTTTTTTTGCGCTAATTCCTGCCATAATTTAATAGCCCTGTATCATAAATAACAAACTGATTTTTCCACATGATTGAAAATTTTCGTTACCTGCTTTTGATAAGACTGTTTACGCTTGCAGGCATCGTCATCGTATTTGCATATCTGGATTTGTTTACAAAAAACGAATTACCATTAATTCCTATATGCATCATTGTCACTGTTGCATTACTTATTACTTTTTGGTCATGGTTTAATCTGAAAAAACAAAACAGTGTTTCAGCAAGTTCTTTTTTCATTCAATTACTCATCGACATTACTACTCTCTCATTATTAATTTACTTCTCAGGCGGATCTGTAAACCCCTTAATTTCTTTATTTATAATTCCGGTTATTTTTTCTGCTTCTAGTCTGCCAAGACACTACACATGGTTTCTCACTTTTATAACAATCTCTTGTTACACGGCCTTGATGTTTTTCCAGGTGCCGATCAATCATGAACACCATTACAATAAAACTATCAGTTTGCATTTATGGGGAATGTGGTACGGTTTTGTCTTGAGTGTGTTTTTGATCGCCTATTTTGTTTCACGTATTTCATATAATTTACGTGAACATCAACAACTACTCGCAAAAGCAAGAGAGAATGTTCTTCGGGACGAACAAATTGTTGCCCTTGGAACACTAGCCGCCAATACGGCACATGAACTTAGTACACCATTATCGACCATTGCTATCCTTGCCAATGAGCTGGAACATGAATACTCCGAAAATAACAAAACAATGACTGATGATCTGGCATTATTAAAAAGTCAAATAACGCGATGTAAAGCCATTATCTCCAAAATGACCGCCGATGCTGGTGAGTTACGTGCCGACTCCGGAACCAAACAGACCTTGAATAACTATTTACATGATCTGGTTGATAATTGGGCCAACGAATTAAACAACATTGATGTTATCAAAAAATTTAATGATACAGACAAATCACCTACTATTGTTATTGACCGTAGTTTGACCTATGCCTTCACCAATATTCTAATTAACAGTGCACAGGCATCCACCAGTAAAATTGTAGTGGAGGCTGATTGGGATGAGTCTGCCCTATTATTAAAAGTTAAAGACAATGGGCATGGAATTGACCGTAACGTATTAAAGCAAATCGGTAACAATATTGTTGCGGGAACCGGTCTTGAAAAAGGAATGGGGATCGGACTTTTTCTGGCAAAAACAACAATCGAACGTTTTGGTGGATCTCTTTCTATTGAAAGTAATTCGACGGGTACTATTGTTACAATTAATGTTCCGCTACAAACTTTAGCAACTCATTAAATAAATAATGATGAAACTGTTATTGGTCGATGATGATGACACTTTTCGTGAAGTGTTGGCAAAAGCCCTGGAGAAAAGAGGGTATGAAGTCAGCAGTACGGCAAACATTGATGAGGCCAAAACTGTTGCTAATGAAACAAAACCCGGATTCGCTATTGTTGATTTAAAAATAGCTGACGAATCCGGATTATCCTTGATTCCCGACCTTTGCAAAATCAGTCCGGGCATACGTATAGTTATGCTCACAGGATATGCGAGTATTAACACTGCTGTAGATGCAATAAAACTTGGAGCAATAAATTATTTAACAAAACCGGCAGATACAGATGAAATTATTGAAATGTTTAAACAGGAAAATAAATCATCGGAAGAGGCAAAACCATTACAACAGGTCGAATGGAACCACATAGAAGAAGTGCTTCATGCCTGCAATGGCAACATAACACAGGCTGCCGAAAAGCTCGGCATGCACAGACGGACATTACAAAGAAAATTAAAAAAGAGACCGTTTTAAGTAAACGATATTAATCAAGCAGCCTGGACAGGAATATGATCTTTAATCCTTGTTATATTGTTATCCTGATCAAGGTATATCAGTGTCGGTTTAAAGCGGCTAATTTCATTTTCGTTAATTCTGCCATAAGCACATATGATAACCCTGTCTCCCGGATTCGCTTTATGTGCAGCTGCACCGTTAACTGAAAATATTTTTGAATTATCTTCAGCACGAATAGCATAGGTCGTAAAACGCTCGCCATTAGTAATATTATAAATATCGATCTGCTCATACTCATGAATGCCTGCTTTATCAAGCAAAGCACCGTCAATAGCACATGAGCCATCGTATTCAAGTTCGGAATGTGTAACACATGCCTGATGAAATTTTGCTTTTAAAACCGTAATTTCCATTGTTATTTTGTATATTTAGATTCAAAAGTTGATATTACCTGACATCGAGCAGGGGTCAATCATAGGTTTGCACCGCAACATTGTCAATCAAACGGGCCTTCCCAAGCCAGGCAGCCGCAATAATAACAAGGTTTTGATTTTTCGGCATTTTCAGATTATCCGCGTCACAAATCTTTATATATTCCGGTCGAAAGCCGCTTTTTTTCAGCCCAGATACGGCCTTTTCCTCCAATTCTGTGTAATTTTTGTTACCACTTTTGATTTCTGACGCTATTTTACACAGGCATTCAAATAATTTTGGGGCCTGTTGCCTCTCTATTTCGGTAAGATACTGGTTTCTGGAACTCATGGCTAAACCATCCGACTCCCGAATTGTTGGCGCCCCAATAATTTCGACCGGTATATTCAAATCCTTAACCAAACGACGAATAACCAGCAATTGTTGAAAATCCTTCTCACCAAAAATAGCCAGGTGGGGTTGTACCATATTCAATAACTTGGTCACTACGGTGGCCACTCCTTTAAAGTGGCCAGGACGATATTCACCACAATAAACTGAGTCCAGTTCAGGTACTATCACCTCTGTTCTCATTTGTTCGTTATCGGGATAAATTTCTGTTGTTAAAGGTGTGAAAACCAGATCAACATTCAACGCCGAAAGTAAATCAAGATCTCCTTCAATCGTGCGTGGGTAGTGTTCATAATCTTCTCCAGCCACAAACTGACTCGGGTTAACGAATATACTAACGACTATATAATCTGCTTTTTTCTGCATCTCTTTAACAAGAGACGTGTGTCCATCATGCAAATTACCCATCGTAGGCACCAAACCTATTCGCTGATTATTTTTTCGAACAGTCGACAGTAATTCCTGCATGACTTGTATGGATTCTATCTGTTGCATTATTCAAATGAATGCGCTGATGTTGGAAATGTTTTTTCCTTAACAGACTGTACGTAGTCCTCTATTGCAGCAGCAATTGAATCTTTCCCGATAAGGAAGTTTTTCAAAAATTTGAAGTCTTTACCCGTTAAACCCAGCATGTCATACACCACCAGAACCTGACCATCACAATCGACACCGGCACCAATACCGATAGTAGGAACATCCAGCAATTGCGTTACTTTCTTTGCTACATTGGCAGGTATACATTCCAGTACCAAACAGTCAATACCTGCTTCCCGTATTGCCAGAGCATCCTGTATTAATTTATTGGCCGTCGCTTCAGTCGTTGCCTGTACCTTGTAACCACCTATGGTATCAATTGATTGAGGTGTTAATCCTAAATGACCACAAACAGGGATGCCTTTTTCTTTTATTGCCGAAATGATTTCGCTTATCTCTGCTCCACCTTCCAGCTTAACCATATGGGCCCCACCCTTATTGATTAACCTTTCTGCATTTTCCACTCCCAGTTCTACAGATGCGTAACTCTTATAAGGCATATCGCTAATAACCATGGCACGCTTACTCGCATTACTGACCAGGCTCGTGTGATAGATCATATTGGTCATCGTTACATTTAAAGTGGTTTCCTCTCCATGTAACACCATACCTAATGAATCTCCTACTAACATTACATCTACGCCTGCCTCATCTTCCAGTTTGGCATAAGCTGCATCGTAAGCAGTCAAGCTGGCAATTTTTTCGCCAGCCTTTTTCATATTGTTCAGAGTTTCTATAGTGACTCGATCATTCATGATTATTTTGGGTTAAAGTAATGTCTCCCTGGAGGAAGTTGATTGATATGTTCAAGCAATAATTTATAGTCACGTTCATTGCCTGATAAATCAAAATCATCTGTATTCACAATCAGTAATGGAGAATTATTGTAATAATAAAAAAATTCAACATAAGCATCTGATACTTTTTTCAGATAACTTCGATTGATTGGCCTTTCATAATGATGACCTCGTTCCATTATACGCTGCATTAATATGTCAACCGGTGCCTGTAAATAAATAACCAGATCCGGAACCGGCGCGTCCAGTGTTAAACGTTCGTAAACTTGATGATACAAATCCATTTCATCATCATCCAGTGTGATGGAAGCGAATAATTTATCTTTATCAATTAAGAAATCTGATACCTGAACCGGCTTGAACATATCGGTTTGTCTTAATGATTCCAGTTGTTTTGCTCTTTGAAAAAGAAAGAATAATTGTGTAGGTAAGGCAACCGATTTCGGATCAGAATAAAAACGTGGTAAAAAAGGATTTTCTGCAGCTAATTCAAGCATTAGATCTGTATTAAAAGTATCCGCCAGTTTTTTCGCAAGCGTCGTCTTACCAACCCCAATTGGTCCTTCAACAACAATATAATCCGGATGACCCTGTTTCATTGAATAATCTCCAGTCCATCCTTTTCAACACTCTTCAGTAATTTCTTTACCTGGCCAATTTCCGGAATAACGCAATCAGGTTCAATTTCGGCTAAGGGCGCCAAAACAAAACAACGATGAGATATCTCCGGGTGTGGCACCGTTAAACGTTTATTATTAATCACTTCGTCACCATACATTAATATATCGAGATCCAGGGTTCTTGGGCCCCAACGTTCCTTTCGAACCCGACCATGTGCGTTTTCAATCGCCTGTAATGCATCCAGTAATTCCAGTGCATCCAGACCTGTGTCCAGTTTGATAACTGCATTAACATAGTCATCCTGATCCTGTGGACCAACCGGTTTACTCTTATATATCGAAGATGCTTGCATCACTCTGGTCGATTGTATCTCTCCGAGCGATTTGATGGCAGAAGTTATCTGACGTTTGGGGTTTGCCATGTTACTACCCAAACCGATGAAGGCAATCGTCATAATCAGGAAGATTTATCCTTGTGACGGCCTCTCGGACGACGTCGGGCACGGGACTTATGGTAACCCGATCGGTTACTTTTCTTGGTCACCAACGGTTCGTCCATCTGTTCTTTGGTCCAAAACTCAACCAGGTCTGTTAAAGACTCACCGGCTTGAGCACGTAACAACAGAAAATCATAAGCAGCACGAAACTTCGGGTGCATTAAGACCCGAAAAGATCGTTTACCTGTTTTTTTCAACCTTACCTGTAGTGACCAGATATCACGTGCCATTTGGGAAAAACGTCTGGGAACTGAGGTGCTTGAAATCTGTTTGGAAATAACCGTATCACTGGCTAATTGAACAGCTTCCATTTCGGAAAGACCATGAGAGATATGTTCTTCAGCAACATTGCGCATGGGTTCCCATAATAATGAAGCTAATAAAAAACCCGGGGTAACACTATTACCTTCCGCCAGTCGTTGGTCTGTGTTTTTTAAAGCATGCATAATAAATGTATGAGGGTAATCCCTTTCCGCTGTATCCAGAACTCGATCGGACTGCGGAAAAAGATATTTAAATAACCCGTAATGCCTTAATGCCTCAAATGTCTGCAAAGAACAACCACCCATGAACAATTTTAGAAATTCCTCAAATAACCGTGCAGGGGGAATATCATTTAATAGCTCTGCGCATTCGAAAATGGGCTTTTCTGTTTCAACCGGAATACGTAACCCAAGTTTTATTGCAAAACGAACAGCGCGCAACATACGAACAGGATCTTCTGTAAACCTCTGATTTGGATCGCCAATGACTCTTAGCTTTCCTTCCTTCAGATCTCTGACACCACCAACATAATCAACAATAGAAAAATCTGCGATATTGTAAAAAAGAGCATTAACGGAAAAATCCCGACGCCATACATCATCATCTATATCGCCGTAGACGTTATCTCTAATTATTCGACCATCTTCGATATGTCCTTCTCCTTCATCGGAAACATGATGAGGCGCCCTGAAGGTCGAAACTTCTATGATTTCATCACCAAAACGAACATGCGCGAGACGAAAACGACGACCAATTAAACGGCAGTTTCTGAACAATTCCCTGATTTGCTCCGGTTTGGCATCGGTCACTACATCGAAGTCTTTTGGCTCTCGACCTAGCAATATATCCCGCACACCACCTCCAACAAGATAGGATTTATAACCGGCATTTTTCAGACGATAGAGCACCTTCAAGGCACTATCGCTAATTAAATCCCGGGATACACTATGTTGATCACGAGGGATAATTGTCGGTTTTGTCTTTAAGCGGGTTACTTTTCCGGCTTTACTTGTGGTTGTCATTCAGGGAAATATTTCATGAGGCTACTTTTACGCATTCTATTATAATCCAGACTAAATACTATTGCTCCCTTCGTCTAGTGGCCCAGGACGTCGCCCTCTCACGGCGAAAACAGGGGTTCGAGTCCCCTAGGGAGCACCATTTTCTTAATAAATGTACAATTCAGTATTAGACAGCGACTTATATAACAATAAAAATATCTACTAATATGCAAACACCTCCCGAGCTATCGATAATTGTTCCAACTTTTAATGAATCTGGAAATATTCAACCTTTGGTTGATCTGCTTACCTATGTACTTACCGATATTAACTGGGAGGTTATTTTTGTTGATGATAACTCTCCTGACAAAACCAGTACAAGAGTCAGGGAAATAGCTAACGAAAATACACGAGTACGATGTTTACAACGAATTAAGCGACGAGGTTTATCATCGGCTGTAATAGAAGGAATACTCTCCTCTTCAGCACCTTATATTGCTGTTATGGATGCAGACTTACAACATGATGAAAAATTAATACCTCAAATGTTAAAAGAGCTACAGGAAGGAAGTGAACTGGTTATAGGCAGTAGATATATAAAGGATGCAAGTACGGGCACACTGCCTGAACATCGGGTAAAAATAAGCCGCGCAGCAACATTTTTAGGAAATAAAATTCTCGAGCATGATTTATCCGATCCTATGAGCGGTTTTTTCATGCTAAAAAGAAGTCTGTTTGAGCAGGTATTACCTAAACTTTCAGGGAAAGGTTTTAAAATTTTACTTGATATTGCTGCGAGTATGGACAAAACCGTTAATATCAAAGAATTACCTTACCATATGAAAAAAAGAGAACACGGAGAAAGCAAGCTGTCTGCATTTGTTGTTTGGGAGTTTTTTTCATTACTCGCAAACAAGTTATTTGGTAAATATTTACCTCTCCGTTTTGTTATGTTTGTAACAGTCGGTTTAAGCGGGGTATTGGTTAATATCTTTTCCCTGTATATTTTTCATAAACTTGCATCTATTGATTTTTTAATCTCTCAAACTCTGGCTACTTTAATTGCAATGACCAGCAATTACTTTTTAAATAATCATTTAACTTTTAATGATAAAAAACATACCGGACATTTGATAATAAAAGGCCTGCTAAGTTTTTATATTACCTGTTCCCTTGGCGCATTAATAAATATTGCCGTTGCAAACCTTGCTTTTTCAAACGGTATAATCTGGTGGGTTTCGGGAACACTTGGTGCTGTAACTGGCGCTGTATGGAATTTTGCGCTTTCATCAACTTATACATGGAAGGCCAATGAAAATATCTGAAAATAGTTTAACTTTTATTTAATAAATTAAATGGTTAATTTGTCCAGAAACTGGGTACTTATTTGTGTTTCTATTTATATACTGGCTGCATGGTTTAGCGTTGGTCATTATCACGATGATGAATATCATCAAATTCTTGCCTTCACCGCCTTCAAACTTGGTAACGCCAATAGTAGCGATCTGCGTTGGGAATACGCTTCACAACTGAGAAGCGGTTTTCAACCTTTCATTGCTTATATAATTAGTAATCCTCTTATTTTTATAGGAATCAAGTCGCCATTTATACATGCTTTTATATTGCGTTTATTGTCCGGGTTCTTATCGTTTACCGCATTATTTTACCTGTCTAAAACAACCCTTTTCAAAACAAATAATAAGAAGCTGGCCAAGTATGGTTTATTTTTTCTGTTTTTTTTATGGTTACAGGTTTTTATAAATATACGGTTTTCATCAGAAGGATGGGCGACTTCTTTATTTACTCTTGGGTTTGCACTTTATTTACTAAAAAAACCGAATAATTTTTACATTTTATTTCTTTCCGGTTTTTTTATGGGTCTTGCATTTATATCCCGATATCAGGTTGGATTAGTTTTATTAGGACTGGGTTTATGGATGCTATTGATAAATAGAGAACCTGTAAAAAACATATTAATCCTTATCTCTGGTGGTTTTGTAGCGCTTTTAATCGGTTTTTACTGTGATTGGTGGCTCTATGGAAAAATAACATTTACGGCATGGAACTATTTAAATACAAATTTACTTCAAGGAAGAGTCGAAGATTTTACTCATGAACCCTGGTGGTATTATATTTATTATTCTGCCGTTCAAATCTTGCCTCCGCTTACTCTGTTTTTGCCACTAACAGTACTTGCTTTCTGGATAATGTTTCCAAAAAACATTGTCACCTGGATAACAATTATTTTTGTAC
>JBNLAL010000015.1:0-12791 GCA_050302115.1 Gammaproteobacteria bacterium
CAGGGTATCCTGCATGAGCTGCTCGGGATCATCGGCTGTTAATATGACATTATCCGGCCCTTGCATAACAACGCCTTCGGGCGAACCACGAAAAATGTATGTTCCTTGTCCCAGCGGGGCAATTATACGCATTTCATAATTAGCGCCCAACTGATGCCAATGCAAACTCGCAGTGCCGCTGTCATTGCTGGTCTTGATACCAACCCGGCCGTTGATATTCCAGGATTGGATATGACTTACAGCAATTTGGTGTTCCAACCAAAGTGATATTTTATCGGATTCGGAAGGTTTTTCCGGTAATTGAGTACAAGCGCTGAGCATAAATACAGCTAGCAGCAGAAGATAGTGAAAACATTTCACGGTTTAAAGCGTTCGATAACCTTCAGTAAACGATCATCTGTTGGTGTATCCTGTAGAGCGGTTTCCCAAACTTGCTGAGCTGCCTTTTTATCACCCATCACCCAAAGCACTTCACCCAGGTGCGCTGCAATCTCCGGATCATTTCTTAGCTCCAATGCCTTTCTAAGAAAATCAACGGCCTCATCCAGACGCCCAAGTCGATACATTACCCAACCCATGCTATCGAGAATATAAAAATCATTCGGGCTCAGTTCATAGGCACGTTGTATATAAGTTAATGCCTCTGCATGTCGATCCGTACGATCCGCCAATGTATATCCCAACGCATTTAAAGCGGTAGCATTATCAGCATCTTGCGCGATTATCTCTTTTAAATCAGCTTCCAGTATATCCAGCCTCCCCATCTTTTCTGCCAACATGGCTCTGGAATAAAGCAAATCAGGGTGGGTTTGTTCTTCAATAGCCTTGTTAAACACGTCCATTGCTTCGGCATAACGTTTTTGCTCTGTTAGTATTTCACCTTCCGCCTGGATCAAGATCAGACGATTGGCATCCTTGGGTTTTTCTATCGAACGAATATTGTTTAATGCTTTTTCGATTTCTCCCTGCTTTGCCAGGATCAAACTCAGTCGAATACGGGCATCAAAATAATTTTCACCTCCATGGACACCCTCATAAAGGTCAGTGGCTTTATCCAGTTCTTTTCTTTCTTCGGCAATCCTTCCCAGGTAGTAATTTGCATCAAACACACGTTTTTTTAATTTACCCAAGCGTGTGAAATACTGTTCCGCTTCATCTAGACGATTAACCTGCAGATAAAGCAATCCTAATGCATAAAGTATGTCGACATTATTTGGCGCCTGCACTGAAAGTATTTCAAATTGTCTTCTGGCATCATCAAACCTTTTCGCATCGGTAAGCAAGCGCGCATAGGCCATGCGTAAATTAAAATCATCTTCACGATCTTTTAATATAACTTCCAACCAATCCACTGCTTCATTGGTATTACCCATTTTTTGTAACAATGACACATAGGTCATCGCTGCGGCATCATTATCAGGCTTTAGTTCGAGGACACGTTCGAGTAACTTGCGCGAACGTTCCATATCGCCCATACGTGCAGTGACATGAGCAAAGGCATAAATTGCATCAGCATCATCCATATGATTTTCCATCAAGCGTTCCATCAATTCCATTACGGCAACCTGATCTTCTTCCCTGCCAAGGAAATTTGCGATCATCCAGAGTTTTTGATCCAGTTTGCCTTTTGAAGCAGCAATGATCTTTTCAAGGTGATAAAGCGCCTGATTAATATTTCCACGGCGCAGGGTCATGACAGCTAAAACCTGATGTGCATCCGGACTTTCCGGATCAACTTCTGTCCAAAGTGTAGCTGCCTCGTATGCCGCATCATTGTCTCTGGCATAAACGGCAATTCGCGTTGCGCGTTCGATGACAACAGGGTCACGTGTAGATCTGGCTAATTCAAGATAATTTTCAACGGCAATATCAATCTTGCCTCGTTGTCCCGCAACCTCAGCAACGAGTATTTTGAACAACAGGTCTTCCGTTAACTCAATCTTGGGTCTTTCGGGAAGATTACGCGGAGTTTCAACCTCTACAGCAACCTCAGGTTCTGTAGCAATTTCACCTGTGGCTTGAACAGGCTCCTGTTCCGTTGGGATGGTGGTACATGCAGCAATAAACAACATAGCCAGCAGCAACAATATATTGTGAAGCAAGCTGCGATTTGAAAATAAAGACATTCTTTACCTCTTCCTGCTCTTAGACCCGCATTTTGTCAGATCGATCAATAAAATAACACTTTAAAATCTATTATAAATTAACGACATACTATCAATATAACTTGATTCAGATCAGACTAATTTGTTCATTTTATTGTATCCTAGCGTCAATTAAAGATAGCTGAAATCAACTCAATTTAGTAAGAATCCGTTTAATTCTCTTGAAATAGTAGAAAGCATGGCACAGAATTTTCATAATAATTTCATTAAATTAGCCAGATCATGACACTCATAGCCTATGGAATTAATCACGCGACTGCTCCTGTTGATATTCGGGAGAAGGTCAGTTTTGGCAATGAAATAGTGTCAGACGCTTTAACTGAGCTGAAACATCAAGAGGGTATCCACGAGGCGGCCATTCTCTCTACCTGTAATCGTACCGAGATCTATTGCAGCCTGGATCAAGAGAATAACTACAGTCCGATTGATTGGTTACACAATTTTCACGGCATCAAACAAGGTATTTTAAAACCATTCCTGTATAAGCACCCGGATGATAATGCTGTACGACATGTCTTGCGCGTTGCGAGTGGTCTGGATTCAATGGTATTGGGCGAACCACAAATTCTGGGACAGCTAAAAGATGCATATCAAAAAGCTGCAACTGCGGGCAGTATTGGTCATCAATTAAACCGTTTGTTTCAACATTCCTTTCATGTTGCCAAGGAAGTTCGTAGTAATACCGCCATCGGTAATCATCCTGTTTCAGTTGCTTTTGCAGCAGTGCGACTGGCCCAACAAATTTTCGGTGAGCTGAAAGACCAGACAGCATTGTTAATTGGTGCAGGTGAAACGATCGAACTGGCAACTAAACATTTATACGATAATGGTCTACGTCGCATGATCATTGCCAATCGAACATTGGAACGTTCTCAGCGCCTGGCAAATGAATATTCTGTTTATGCTATTCAAATCGGCGACATTCCAAAACATCTTGCCGAAGCTGACATTGTTATTTCATCAACAGCAAGCCCTTTGCCCATACTGGGTAAAGGTGCTGTAGAAAGCGCAATTAAAGAACGTAAACACAAACCTATGTTTATGGTTGATATTGCAGTGCCACGCGATATTGAAGTAGAGGTCGGTGATATGGACGATGTCTATCTTTATAGTGTTGATGACCTGAAAGATATCGTTCAGGAAAACCTGCGTAACCGTCAGGCTGCAGCAGTTCAGGCGGAAAAGATCATCGACTCACAAACTCAGGAATTCATGGACTGGTTACATTCACTTGATGCCGTTTCTACAATACGTGCCTTACGTGGACAAGCCGAACAAATTCAGGAAGAAGTTATCTTATCCAGCATGGCTAAACTCAGGAAAGGTGCTGATCCGGAAACTGTTCTGCAGGAAACTGCACGTACACTGACTAATAAACTTATACATACACCCAGTACACAATTAAGAAATGCCAGCGCGCAAAACAGGATTGATCTGTTGCAGGCGGCCGAAGAGTTATACAGTCTGAATAACCGTTCAGATAAAAAAGATCCAAAACAGTAGCTATTTCAGCTGCGCATTAATAACTTACCTGTTCAGGTATAATCTTTTTTTTAAATAACAATAATTATGAAAGAGTCCTTACATTTAAAACTGGAAAAATTATTAGAACGTCAGGAAGAATTGGACGGTTTACTGTCTGACCCTGATGTGATCAATAACCAAAATAAATTTCGTGAGCTTTCACAGGAATACGCCGAGGTGAGACCTATTGTGAGCTGTTTTAATGATTATCGTAAGACAGTTGAAAATATAGAAAACGCACGCGAAATGTTAAAAGACAGCGACAAGGAAATCCAGGAGCTTGCTGCCGAAGAACTAAAACAGGCTGAAACCGAACATGAACGGCTTGATAGCGAGCTGCAGATATTATTACTGCCCAAAGATCCTGCTGACAACAGTAATATTTTTCTTGAAATTCGTGCAGGTACCGGTGGCGAAGAGGCAGCCTTGTTTGCCGGGGACCTCATGCGTATGTATAGCAGGTATGCGGAGATGCGTGGCTGGAAAATTGAACAAATCAGCGCAGCAGAAAGTGACCTGGAAGGCTATAAAGAAGTCATCATGCGTATTATTGGTGAAGGAGCCTATTCAAGACTGAAGTTCGAATCCGGCGCTCATCGTGTGCAACGTGTTCCGGAAACTGAATCACAGGGACGCATCCATACCTCGGCCTGTACGGTGGCTATTTTACCGGAAGTTGACGAAGTTAGTGAGATAGAGATCAATCCCGCTGATTTGCGTATCGATACCTTTCGCGCCTCTGGTGCAGGTGGTCAGCATGTCAATAAAACGGATTCCGCTATTCGTATTACCCACATACCAACCAATACAGTTGTTGAATGCCAGGATGAACGTTCACAACACAAGAACAAGGCACGTGCCATGTCATTATTACAGGCACGTTTATTAAGCAGTGAGCGTGAAAAACAACAGACCGAACAGGCCGAGAACCGTCGCAACCTGGTAGGTAGTGGTGATCGTTCCGAACGCATACGCACTTATAACTTTCCTCAAGGCCGTGTTACCGATCACCGTATCAATCTTACCTTGTATCGCCTGGATGAATTTCTGGCGGGTAATCTGGACATGATCATTGATCCTTTAATAAGTGAACATCAAGCTGACCTGTTAGCTTCGATAGGCGATTAAATTAATTGACATGCAAATTGCCGATGCCCTCAAACAGGCAAGACAACAACTTTCGAATTCCGATAGTGCTAATCTAGATGCGGAAATACTGCTTAGCTCAATATTAAATTGTGACCGCAGTTATCTCTACGGGCATCCTGAACGCGATATACCTGATGACTATATTGAGGAATTTTTAAAAAAGGTGTCATTACGCGCTTTTGGTCATCCTGTTGCGCATCTCATTAACAACAGGGAATTCTGGTCAATGGATTTTATGGTAAGTCCTGATACATTAATCCCAAGGCCAGAAACAGAAGTCCTGGTTGAAGCTGCTATAAAACTTATTCCCAATAATAAAAATTTTTCCGTACTGGATCTGGGTACCGGTTGTGGCGCTATTGCGATTGCCATTGCCTCTGAAAGACCTAAAATAAAAGTTACTGCAACCGACATTAGCAGCGATGCATTAATTATTGCTATTAAAAATGCCGGTATACACTATATAAAAAATATTATTTTCAAACAGGGTGATTGGTTTGATATCGATGATCCGGGAACTTATGATTTAATCGTGAGCAACCCCCCTTACATCAGAAGTGACGATCCCCATATTGAGCAAGGCGACGTCCGCTTTGAATCAAAAACGGCATTGATATCAGGTAAAGACGGTTTAGATGATTTACGCATAATTATTAATCAAGCAAAATCTCATTTAAAAAATAATGGCTGGTTATTGGTTGAGCATGGGTATGATCAAGGTGATGAAGTCCGAAAATTATTTTTAGATAATGGTTATACTAATACTTCAACAATAAAAGATTATAGCGGGAATGATCGGGTTACATTGGGGACATACATAACTCATGGCTAAAAGTATTCTTAAAAATATTAAACCATCATTGGTTAGTTATTTAGAGAAAAATAAACTTGACCATGCTAATAGCCAATCAGGTTATACCTACTATATTCAAAATCTATATTTAAGTTTATATAAAGAAAACCGTTATGAATGACGATCAATTACTTCGCTATAGCCGTCAGATGATGCTGCCTGAAATAGATGCTGCTGGTCAGGAACGTTTGGCTGAATCACGCGTATTGATTATTGGCTTGGGAGGACTGGGTTCACCAGTTTCAATCTATCTTGCCAGTGCTGGTGTTGGTAATCTGGTATTGGTAGATTTCGATAAGGTGGATTTGAGTAATCTGCAAAGACAGATTGTCCATAACACTTCTGATATCGACAGACTTAAAATCGAATCAGCCAGAGAACACTTATTGGCCCTGAATCCGGATATTCAAATTGAATGCATTGATCATGCATTGGAAGAAAAAGAATTACTGGAACAGGCTGACAAAGCCGATGTTATTGTTGATGCATCTGATAACTTCCAGACACGCTTTGCGTTAAATGAAGCATCTGTTAAAACCAAAACCCCATTAGTCTCAGGTGCAGCCATCCGTTTTGAAGGACAAATTACCGTATTTAATCCTAAAGACAAAAACTCACCCTGTTACCGATGTCTTTACGATGAAAATGTTGCTACTCAGGAAACGTGTACAGCAAATGGTGTGATTGCACCGTTGCTTGGCATCATAGGGAGTATCCAGGCAAATGAAACATTAAAACTGTTAATGGGAATAGGAGAAACCTTACAAGGAAGATTATTATTGCTTGATGCACTATATATGGAATGGAATCAGGCAATCTTAAAAAAGGATCCCGCTTGTCCTATTTGCAATTAATAGCTATTAAAAACCCGTACACAGATGATTAAGACAAGTTATTTTTTTGTTGCGTACCGTAACATCAGGTAACCACTAACACCGGATATAAGTGAACCTATGATAATACCCAGTCTTTCATCAAAGAATTGATTAACACCTGTTTGCTGAAAAGCCAGTGAACCTATAAACAGGCTCATGGTGAAACCTACGCCACAAAGTAAAGCTACTCCATACAACAATGACCAGTTTAATCCTTCGGGTAATCTTACTAGCCCGGTTTTGACACTCAGCCAGCAAAACCCAAATACACCGATCTGTTTTCCAAAAAATAAACCTAATGCTATTCCCAATGGAACTGGATGCAAAACATAATCCGGACTAATACCTTCCAGTGTAATACCCGCATTTGCAAAGGCAAACAGTGGTAAAACACCATAAGCTACGACGGTATGTAAATCATGCTCCAGTTCTTTTAGAGGAGAACGTGCCGGATCATCATTAGATTTGATTGGAATGAAAAAAGCCAGAACAACACCGGCAAGTGTTGCATGCACACCGGATTTTAGAACCGCCGTCCACATAATGATCCCTATAAAGATATATGGCGTAATGCTGGTAACGTTTTTGCGGTTTAAAACGAACAATACAGGAATAAAAAGCAGGGCAGTAATCAACGAAGTAATTGATAAATTACTGGTATAAAACAAGGCAATAATGACTATTGCACCAATGTCATCAATAATTGCGATTGATACTAGAAATACTTTCAAACTGGTATGAACCCGGTTTCCCAGTAATGTTAGTATGCCAAGGGCAAATGCAATGTCAGTAGCAGAAGGAATTGCCCAGCCTTGTAATGCAATATCATCTCCCCAATTAATAACAGAATAAATTACAGCTGGCACTATCATCCCGCCAATGGCAGCTATTGTCGGTAAAATAATATTACTCGGTTCTGATAATTCCCCTTCTATTAATTCCCGCTTTAATTCAAGCCCGACAAGAAAAAAGAAAACCGCCATTAAACCATCGTTTATCCATAATAATAATGGCTTTCCGATAAACAAAGGACCGACTCTTATTTCAACCGGCAGATCAAGAAAAAGATTATAATAAGTATTGAGTGGTGTATTCGCTATGATAATTGCAGAGAATGCAACTATAACAAGAAGAATTCCGCTTGCTGCTTCCAGTTTAAAAAAGTCTTTCAACAAATTCATGACTTATTCTTTCTAATATGTATAAGATAAGGATATAGAACCAAAATTCTGTCCGCTACTTTGTCCATCAAATTCTTTTGATCGAAAAACCTGTGCATAAGAAACTTTGAGGTTTGTAAATACGACACTTGAACCCACAACAAATTCCCCAACCAACGCCCGTTTATCAATACTATGACTATCACTAAAAGTATTTCCATCAAGAAAAATATCGCGAATTACCCACCGACCATTTGCCCCGGCAAAGAAATAAAAACTGAAAGCCTCCTGACCAAATTGATAACGTGGATCTTTAGCATCAGTAGGTGCATTTGTATTACCGGCCGGGCGTATTAACGCTGAACCGAAATCAGTGGGCAAGTTCCAACCAATCCTGAATTCACCGCCACTATTGAAATTTGTAAACACATTACCAACAGCGCCTCCCATGTGCAAAATGGTATCAAATCCCAGGCTTTTATAAATATCCGTTCGTCGTATTACGCGTCGTTTTTGATCATATATAAGCGCAAGACCGATTTCGTTTTCAAGTTGATTGTCCCAGCCATTGGCCTTGTTAATTCCCCGAATAGAATGAATAAAGTCTTGCGCTTCTTCTGCTAAAGAGATATCTCCAATTAACCCCATCTGAATCTCAAAGGTATCCAGACGACGTTCGTTCTTGCTATGAAAGCCAATATCTCCATACAACCACCCGGCATAAGGCCGATCATTAACAATCAGATTAAAGTTACTGATGTCTTGAGGGGTGTACATTTTTTGTCCAATAGAAAAGGAAAAATGTCTTTGTCGATCGGAATCGTGACTGTAAGGTAATAAATCAATAAATTTTTTTAAAGTACCACTTAATAATTCGTCATTCTTAATCCAGTCCAGATCCTCAAACCACTTTAATTCAGGTGAAATCCAGTTGAGTTTTATGCCGTTGGTATAAAAGCGATCAGTATCAGCAAAAAGATCGTTCTCAAATCCAAAGCTAAAGGTCCAGGATTTGTGTGGCGGCTTATCCGCAAAGACAGGCAATGGAAAACAAAGAATTAAAAACAGTAAGACCGTTTTTTTTAATTGCATCTAGTTTAATAACACCAGTGCCCAAACCACAGCAGCATTGATTAATGATAATAATACCGCGGCTGAACCGATGTCCTTGGCACGACCGGATAATTCATGATGGTCAGTCCCAACTCTGTCAGTGATCGCTTCTATACCGGTATTTAATAACTCAACAATCAAAATAAGCAAGATAGAACCAACCAACAGTGCCTTTTCTATGCCATTATTACCCAGGTAAAAACCCAGCGGAATAGTTACGATAGCGAGGAAGATTTCTTGTCGAAAGGCTTCCTCATAAGCATAAGCAGCTTTCAGACCTTGCCAGGAATATTGTGTTGCTTTTATTAAACGGTTTAAACCTTGTGGACCTTGAGAAGCCATATCGAACAGATAATAACATCCCTGTTATTTTATTTTTTTATGTTTTAATTAAATTAAAGTGCTGCGATCGCCGCATCATAATCGGGTTCCTGTGCAATTTCAGGAACCAGTTCTGAATAAACGACTTTGTCATTTTCATCAATAACAACAACTGCGCGTGCTGTAATACCTGCCAATGGGCCATCCTCGATTAAAACCCCATAGTCCTTGGCAAAATTGCGTGAACGCATCATGGATAATGTTACAACATTGTCCGTGCCTTCTGCTTTACAGAACCGTGACATCGCAAAAGGCAGATCAGCAGAAACCATCAGGAACATTGCCTCAGATTTTTCTTTGGCAGTATCATTGAATTTTTTTGTTGATGTAGCACAAACCGGTGTATCCAGACTAGGAACAATATTCAGAAGTTTTTTCTTGCCTTTATAACTTGCCAAAGAAACATTTCCCAGTTCAGCATTCACCAATGAAAAGTCCGGCGCCGCTTCCCCGGCTTTGGGTAAATCTCCATTCGTATGAATTTCATTCCCCTGTAATGTAATTGTTGCCATTGTTTACTCCTCTTCCGTTAATTCTGCGTAGGCTTCAGCATCGATTAAATCATCCAGCTCAGCTTCATCAATTGCATTGATTATAAATAACCAGCCTTCACCATAAGGCTCACTATTAATAATTTCCGGTGATTCCTCCAGGATTGGGTTAACTTCGGTTATCGTACCACTTAAAGGGCAATAAATATCAGAAGTCGATTTAACTGACTCAACAACAGCACATTCATCTGCCTGGGCATATTCCCGTTCAAGCTCCGGGGCTTCGAAAAAAACAATATCACCCAGTTCCGCCTGGGCAAAATCGGTAATACCTACACGGTAATTTCCTTCTCCCAGTCCCTCTACCCAAGTATGAGTACTTGTATAGAGTAATTCACCCGGTATGTTATGCATTGATTCAACTCTTTTATAAATTTTAATTATATTTATAACTTTGTTACTAGTTTAAGACAGAGATTCCCACTCTGCCACCTTGAGATTTACGATGAAATAACTAATCGTCCTTTGGAAAAACAACAAGATGGTCAATTTCCAGTCGGATACCTATAGGTTCATTGATTGGGTGATTATGGTGACTTGGCACAAGACTTAGCAATTTACTGCCACTTTCAAGCTCCAACGTATATAAAAACTCAGCGCCACGAAATGCCTTGTCTTTTACTATGGCCTGCATTGCACTCGCATCATCATGCAGTATGTCGTCCGGCCGTATCAAAACATTTACTTCAACACCATGCTCAATTCCAAGCGGAACATGACTGTTTATAGTTCCTATTTCAGTATTTACGCCAGTATCATTTATTACTTTACCGGGTATAAAAATACCTTCGCCAATCAGATCTGCAACGGCAACATTTTCCGGTCTATGATACAGATTAAATGCCGTATCCCATTGTAATAATCGACCCTCGTTCATTATCCCTATGACATCAGCCATGGCGAAAGCTTCAAGTTGATTATGGCTAACCATAATTGTAGTAATTCCATCCTGTTTAAGAATGCTTCTTAATTCATGTGCAATCTGTTCCCTTAACTCTATATCCAGACTGGCAAACGGTTCATCCAGGAGTAAGACTCTGGGACGAGGAGCCATTGCCCTGGCCAGTGCTACGCGTTGCTGTTGTCCACCGGATAAACGATGTGGGTATTTATTTATATGTTCCTGTAACGAAAGTAATTCAATTAACTCATTAAGCCTTTGCTTTGCTTTATCATTTGTCCGTTGCTTTAATCCAAACACAATATTTTCAGCTACAGTTAAATGCGGAAACAAGGCATAATCCTGAAATACCATACCAATTTGTCTTTGTTCTACAGGTAAGGAATGATTCGGATTGCTGACCCGAACACCATTTACCCAGACTTCACCGGACACGTGTTTTTCAAAACCGGCAATACAGCGTAACAAGGTTGTCTTGCCGCAACCGCTTGGACCGAGAATACTGGCAATCGAGGCTTCAGCCAAACCAAAAGAAACATTATGCAGTATGGTTCGTTCTTCTATGAGAACAGATAAATCCTTAACTTCAACAGCATTGTTCATAATTATTACTTTTGTCCGGGACGCGATCGGGAGATTGAGTTACTGATCATAATAACCGGAATAATACCGGCAAGCACAATAGCCAAGGCAGGTACCGCAGCCTCGGCCAGCAGTTCTTCATTCGCCAATTCATACGTTCTTACAGCAAGCGTATTGAAATTAAAGGGTCGTAGTATCAATGTTGCGGGTAATTCTTTCATCACATCGACAAACACTAATAACAATGCCGTTAATAAACTACCTCGCATCATCGGCATATGAATACGACGCAAAATACCACCGGAAGAAATTCCTGCGGTCTTGGCAACCTCATCCATAACCGGTTTTATTTTTATCAATGCCGCATCAACCGTATTAATTGAAACAGCAAGAAAGCGAACAAGGTAGGCAAATATCAGGGCAAATAACGTACCACTGATCAACAAGCCCGTACTTATTTCAAAATGCTCGGTTAAAACTGCATCCAATGAATTATCAAACCAGGCAAAAGGAATTAACACACCAACTGCAATAACCGTCCCGGGAATGGCATAACCCATGCTGATAAAACGAACCATTACAGCTGTAACAAATGATTGATTATTGCGGTTCGAATAAGCCATAAATAAAGCCAACATTAAAGCAAGGGTCGAGGCTATCGACGCCAGCAGCAGACTATTAATCAATAACTGATAAAAGTCTTCTCCCAATACACTGGTATAAGTGTCCATTGCCCAGTTGATTAATAAACATACAGGAATTATGAAACCAAAGATTAATGGCGCTAGACAATAAATAAACGAAAAGAAAGATTTAAAACCATATAACCTTTGTTGTAGTAAGGTGCTATAACGACTACTGGTATGATGAAACCTTGCCTGTTTGCGTGAACGTTTTTCTAAATACAGGAATACGGAAATAAATATTAATAACAAGGCTGAAAGTTGTGCCGCAGCTAAACTATTGTCCAATCCGAACCAGGTCCGAAATATTCCCGTGGTAAAAGCAGACACACCAAAATACTGAACAGTGCCATAATCTGCCAAAGTTTCCATGATGACCAGTGATAACCCAACAACGATGGCTGGTCGTGCCAGGGGTAATGCAACTCGACGAAAGGCATCAAAGGCGTTACAACCTAACGATCTGGATACTTCCAATACACATACTGATTGTTCTATAAATGCGGCGCGTGCCAACAAATAAACATAAGGATAAAGAACAAGTGATAACATCACAATTGCACCACCCAGTGACCGCACCTCCGGGAACCAGTAATCCCGATATTGCCATCCGGTTATTTCTCTAATAAACGTTTGAAACGGACCTGCCACATCCAACGCACCGGTATAACTATAAGCAATAATATAGGCCGGAATTGCCATAGGTAATAATAAAGCCCATTCAAGATACCTGCTCAAAGGAAAACGATACATGGTTACCAGCCATGCCGGGATCACACCTAATAGCAAGCTAAAGAAACTGACACCAATAAGTAATAAAAAAGAATTACTAATGTAATCAAATAAAACAGTAT
>JBNLAL010000016.1:0-12644 GCA_050302115.1 Gammaproteobacteria bacterium
TAACATTTGAATTAAAATAAATTTAAGAATAATCAATAAGTTAGTGTAATTTGGTTTCTGATTTATTAAGTAGGGAATAAAAAGGGCAACTTCAGATGACTGACTCGAAACAAACAGTAGTCGTAGTAGACGATAATGCTACTGTGCGGGCGTTATTCAAACGTAGTACTGAAAATCTTGCTATTGATCTGTTTACCTACGGCTCTGCTGATGAAGCAATGGATTATCTAAAAGATAATAAGCCCAACCTGTTATTTCTCGATATTATTATGCCAGATAAGGATGGATTGACCTTCTTACAGGAACTACGCAGGCTGCCACTTCATCGAGATACCATGGTCATAATGATTACTTCAAAGGATTATGCGCAAGATAGGACTGTCGCTAACGAATTAGGTGCGCTCGAATTTATAACCAAACCTATGCCAATGCGTGCAATTACGGATATAATCCTGAATTATATTAATAAAGAACATCCATACTAAAATTATTTAATTATAACGCATGGCAAAATCCTATCTCCGCTTTTGGGGCGTACGGGGATCGTATGCTGCACCTTTTGAAACCCATCTAAAGGTTGGTGGGAATACCTCCTGCGTCGAGATTCGCGTTGATGACCATATCCTGATATGTGATGCAGGGACCGGAATAATTCCTTTAGGTAATGAACTTGCTGCACAACAGGAAATTAAGGAACTACTTATCGTTCTGACCCACTATCACTGGGACCATATCTGCGGACTGCCTTTTTTCGTTCCGGCATTCATTCCGGACTGGAATATAAATTTTTATGGCCCAGGCCAATCCGAACAGGAAATGAAACAAACTCTGGATTCCCAAATGCAGGCGCCCTATTTTCCTGTAGGCACGGAAACCTGGATGGCTAATATTGATTATCTTGCACCTTCGACATCAAAAATTACACATGGACCAATCGAAATAACACACCATAGTGTTCATCACCCGGGAATTACCTACGGATACAATATCAAGGTTGGTGATAAGACTATTATTTATGTCTCCGATAACGAATGCCAATTTTTGGATAAATCGATTAAACAAAAAATGACCGAGTTCAGTGCAGAAGAACAGGAAATGTTCGAGGCCATGAACCGGGAAGAATATGAGTATGAATTAAAAACCATCGAAAATGCTGATATTTTGATACACGACGCACAGTACACGCCAGAGGATTATGAAACTAAACGTGGTTGGGGACACTCCTGTTATGTTGATGCTGTCAACAGTGCAATTGATGCAGGCGTTAAAGAACTTTATCTCTACCATCATGATCCTTATAACGATGATAATGCAATTGAAAAAATATATGAAAGAAGCCAGAAAATAATTCAGGAAAGAAATGCCTCTTTAAAATGCTATATTGCAAAAGAAGGTATGGAATTACCACTTGATTAATATTTAGTCATACTTTTTATCCAATGGAAGTCACGCTTAACGGTAACTCACAATCGATTACCGACTTTTGCACATTAAACGATCTTGTTTTTGAACTTGAACTCGAAGGTAAATATGCCGTTGAGATCAACCAGATAATTATTCCTCGAAGTAAATATGCTTCAACAAAAATTCAGCCTGGTGATTCAATTGAAATTGTTCAGGCTATCGGTGGTGGTTAATAACTAACAATGATTATGTCAGACAACGATAAATTTACTGTTGCAGGAAAAAGTTACACATCTAGACTTCTTGTTGGTACCGGGAAATATAAGGATCTGGAAGAAACCAGACTGGCCATCGAAGCCAGTGGTGCAGAAATTGTTACCGTCGCAATTCGACGTACCAATATCGGACAGGATAAAAACGAACCCAACTTACTGGATGTTATATCACCGGATAAGTACACCATATTACCCAATACCGCTGGCTGCTATGACATAAACTCTGCAGTCAGAACATGCCAACTCGCGAGAGAACTACTGGATGGACATGATTTGGTCAAACTGGAAGTTCTGGGGGACGAAAAAACTTTATTCCCGGATATCCCACAAACACTTGAAGCAGCAAAAATACTCATCGAAGATGATTTTAAAGTCATGGTCTATACCAGCGATGATCCGATCATCGCTAAACGCTTAGAAGAACTGGGGTGCGTTGCAGTCATGCCGTTGGCCGCACCAATTGGTTCCGGATTGGGTATTCGTAATCCTTATAACATTCGCACCATCATTGAAAATGCTGGCGTTCCTATACTGGTTGATGCAGGAGTTGGTACCGCTTCCGATGCCGCAATAGCCATGGAACTGGGTTGTGATGGCGTTTTAATGAACACTGCTATTGCCGAAGCAAAAAATCCTGTGTTGATGGCAAGTGCCATGAAAAAGGGAATAGAAGCAGGTCGAGAAGCTTTTCTTGCAGGTAGAATGCCACGGCGTGCCTATGCCAGTGCGTCCTCTCCTTTAGATGGCAGTTTTTTCTGAATATTCTTGAAAGATATACCCAATACAACCAGGACGATTAAGAGTTATGTTCGGCGAGAAGGTCGTCTGACAAAATCACAACGTCATGCACTCGAATATTATTGGCAAAAATACGGTATAGATTACAAACCGGAATTTCTTGTATTTGAAAAAGAATTTAACCGCCGTGCTCCAATTGTTCTCGATATAGGAGTTGGTAGAGGTGATTCAACACTCAATCATGCACTGCTCCATCCGGAAAATAACTATATTGCTGTTGATGTTCATCGACCTGGTATCGGACACCTGCTAAACCAGCTGGAAAATCATTACATCAATAATGTAAAGCTCATTAACCATGATGTTATGCAAATATTGCAGGATCAAATCCCTGACCATTCACTTAGTCAAATTTTTATCTTCTTTCCTGATCCGTGGCCCAAGAAAAGACACCATAAGCGCCGTCTTATAAATGAACCTTTGATCAAATTAATAAAACAAAAACTCACCTGGAATGGTCGGATACATATCGCTACTGACTGGTCTGATTATGCTTGGCATATTGCTGAAATATGTAATGGCGATAATGACCTGATAAATCTTGCCGGGAAAAATAGTTTCGCGCCAAGGCCAGTCTGGCGACCCGATACACGTTACGAAGAACGTGGAAAAAAATTAAAACATGATGTCTGGAATTTCTGCTTCGGTTTGTCTCAGAAAATTAATTCTTCAAATGAATAGATTGCCTGAAACTCCTGTGTATCCTGTTCCGGGTTCTGGCTGTCCGGTTTGGCAATGGATAACAGATTTTTAATACCAAATTCTTTTGCAGTCCTCAAGACAGTGAGGTTGTCATCTATCAACAGGGTTTCTTCTATAACAAAAGGAATTTCGACATTCAGTTTTTCCCAAAATAATTGCTCTTCCTTTGCATGGCCAATACGGTGTGCGCTGACAATCTGATCAAAGAATTTATCAATCCCGGTTTTTTCCATTTTCATATCGACTAACTTTTCATGGGCATTAGTCACCATAACAACAGAATAACCGGACTCAGACAGTTTTTTCAGGAATGTCTCTGCTGTCGGCCTGATTTTGATTAAATGTTCAACATCCGATTTTAATGCAAAAACGTCAAAGGCAAGACGCTCTGTCCAAAAGTCAAGACAATACCAGGATAAGGTTCCCGCTTCCTTTTCATACCATGTCTTAAGTTGTTCTTTTGCCTGTTCTGCACTCATACCATTTAACTTTCCCCATTGCACCGGTAAATATTCCTGCCAAAAATAATTATCAAAATATAAATCAAGCAGGGTTCCGTCCATATCAAGTAGAACGGTTGAGATTGATTTCCAGTTAATTTCAGGTTTCATGATTTATTTAACACGGTACAATGAGAAACGATGTATTGTATGGACAAACCAACTTAAAACAAACCTGTATGACAGAAATTAGGAATGAGGATTTAGTACAGCTGGTTGATGATGTTTTGGAAATTTCTCAACAAGCCGGTAAAAAAATACTGGAAATTTATGAAACAAATTTTTCTGTTACGAATAAGGATGATAATTCTCCCTTAACAGCGGCCGACATGGCAGCGCATAAAACGATTTGTAATGGTTTAAAAGCATTAACTCCGGATATTCCGGTGCTCTCTGAAGAATCTGCTGAAATAGATTTCGATATCCGAAAAAGCTGGCAGCAATACTGGCTGGTAGATCCGTTAGATGGAACCCGGGAATTTATCAAACGCAATGGAGAATTCTCCGTCAATATTGCTTTAATTGAAAAACATAAATCAATCATGGGCGTCATACATATCCCTGTTAAAAACGAATCTTATACAGCAACAACAATGAATGGCGCGTATAAGTATGATAAACACGGCAACAAAAATAAAATAAACATTAAACAAACAGACTCTGACAACATCACCATTGCTGGTAGTCGTTCCCATGGAAATCAAAAATTAAAAACCTTCATTAATCGATTAAATAGTGCCGAAGTCTTATCTATTGGCAGTTCATTAAAATTTTGCATTGTTGCAGAAGGCAAGGCAGATATTTATCCGCGCTTTGGGCCAACATCTGAATGGGATACGGCAGCTGCCCAATGTATTGTTGAAGAGGCGGGGGGAATTGTTGTTGATACCAATTTTAAATCTTTGCTATATAACACAAAGGATTCTTTACTCAATCCTCCGTTTATCGTGATTGCAGATAAAAACTTTGATTGGCAACAATATTTGGAAAATCTGTAAATATCTGTCGACAAAATTAGCTATTTGAATTTCTGCCAATTATTTTTTACCCGAATATTTGCTCCGGGGATAGCCATGACATCAATCCCCGGAGCATTCCTTTTATAACTTTAAACATTTCAATTCCATGAACCAGAATAAAGCCTAACTTGTGATAAAGTCCTGCAATAAGTGCATTAATTCATATATCGGCTAACTGGATAGAGTCTTTAATCAAACAGAAAATTCTGTATAAATTATTTAAGATATCCAGCTGTTTCATCAATAGCATTAACATAAATTCTTCCAAAAAATTCATAATCTTCTTCTGCTAGAACTGCCATATCACCAACAACATAAAAAGACTTTAGTAAACCCATTCCATCTTTTGAAGCATTACCTATAATGGTTTGCTGAGTAGATTTTTCTTGACCAGCAATTTGATCGTATGGTCCCCATAACATAGGGGATGCAAATGCAACACCACCAAATACATCTATAATTACTGATCCATAATCAGTTTCAATACCTAATGCCTTAAAATCTAAACTTTCGAAATAAAAAAATGTCTTCCCATTTTCAAAAGTATATTTGTATTCATTAATAAAACTTCCAACATGCCCTTTGGGCATAGATAAATATCTCGTACTTATTTTTTTATGTGGCCATTTATTTTAGTCTGTTTAGCAATTTTTAATATTGATTGTGCATTACCATATATTTTTGTAAAAAAACGTTTACCATTTTTTTGATTGTAAACTCTTTCACTATCATCAAAATCTTCTGTTACTTCAATATCAGAAAGTTCTTCTACACCAGATAATTTCTCAGCAGCTTGCAAGGGGAAGGTTGCAAAAAAGAACCAGATGGATATACAAATATGTAAAGATTTCATTTTTATTTTTATTTTTATTTTTATTATCAGACTCTTAGGCCAAAAATATATTTAATTTACTAGTTAGTAAAGAGGGATTTGAAAACTTGCATTTATAGAATGGTGGCCAGGGACAGAATCGAACTGCCGACACAGGGATTTTCAGTCCCCTGCTCTACCGACTGAGCTACCTGGCCAAAATGATTGAAAAATTGACTGCTTTTACTCTAACTTATTGATTTTATTGTGTCAGAGCACAAAACGAAGCGCGTATTAAACCGATCTGTTGGGCTTTCGTCAAGTTGCGTTATTTATCAGGTTCTACAAAGTCTTTTGGTTTCTCTGAACCATCACCAAAAAAGAACTTTTCCATCTCTTCTTCAAGAAATTTTCGTGCCTTGGGTTCAATTGGAGTTAACCGGTATTCATTGATCAACATGGTCTGATGGCCTAACCACATCTGCCAGGCCTCTTTGGAAACCTGTTCATAAATTCGTTTCCCCAATTCGCCCGGGTAAGGCAAGGTATCAAGACCATCAGCCTCTTTGCCCAATTTGATACAATTTACAATACGACTCATTCAATTCTTCCTCATTTCATTTAAGTATTTAAACACCAATATCACCGGCGCAGGAAAACCGATATCAGCGTTTTTCTTCACGTTTAACCAGGTTGTTGAATCTTTTTCACCTGATTGAAGACTTTTCGAAGAAGCATCAACCTTAATATGTACGGGTGTAATCATTAATTGAAAATGACTAAATGTATGTTTAAATGTTTGATGCTCGGTTCGTGCCTTAATGCTAAAACCATACTGTTTTTTTATGGCACTTTCTATGGGCTCATCCATAGTAAACTCGGGGAAACACCATAAGCCACCCCATATACCGCTTGGCGGTCTTTGTTCCAGCAGGAATTCCCCTTTGTCGTTCTCAATAATTGCAAAAATGGTCTCTTTTCGGGGTAAGACTGATTTTACCTTTGACTCTGGAAAATCATGTTGTTTTTTCAGCTTATATGCCATACAGCCCTCACTTAAAGGACAAACCGGACACTTTGGCTGACGTCTCATACATACCGTTGCACCAAGATCCATAATGGCCTGGGTATAATCGGTAACTTTTTTTTCGGGTGTATATTTCTCAGCCAATTGCCAAAGTCGATTTTCGACCGCTTTCTTTCCAGGCCAACCTTCTATCGCATGAAATCGACACAATACCCGTTTTACATTTCCATCCAGAATCGGCTGTCGCTGCTGACAGGCCAGAGACAAAATCGCACCGGCTGTTGATCGACCAATTCCGGGGAGTTTGATCAATTCATCAATGTTTTCTGGAAACTCATTCTTAAATTGATTGGAAATAATCTTTGCTGTTTTATGTAGGTTTCTGGCTCGCGCGTAATAACCTAATCCCGTCCAAAGATGGAGTACTTTATCCAGTGGTGAACATGCCAATGACTCAACATCCGGAAATGTCTGCATGAAACGTTCGAAGTAAGGGATGACTGTCGCAACCTGGGTTTGTTGCAACATGATCTCCGATACCCAGACTCGGTAAGGTGTCTGTTTTACCTGCCAGGGTAAATCATGACGTCCATGTTCTTTAAACCAGGCTAATATCTGATCAGAAAATTGATCACTTGTCATTATGATTAATGATTAAAATATTTTATCTAACACACCTTTAATCGCCTTATCACCTAAATCTTTTAATGGATCAGCTGGCTGTGTTTGTTCTTGCGGTGTTTCGGTTTGCGATTGATCACCTGAAGTCTGTGGCTCTTGTTGTGTTGGTTGTTCACTTGAACTGCCCGGCAATTTGATACCGATGGCATCCTCGAGTTTCTTTTGAATTTCCTTCTTCGCTGTATCTTTAACTAATGCGTTAATCATAGATTCGATATCCGGATAACACTTTTTATCCTGAATCTTGTCACGACATTTAATCAATATATTATAACCACCAATATTGTAACGTTCTGAACCTTGTGTTGCACTTGAAGGATCAACACTAACTGTCATATTGTATTTCCACGTTTCATCATTGAGATTCGCCATCATGCCCTCACCTTTCACGTTGAAACCCGGTGCCAACATTAACATGTCCTTGTTATCCACTATGCCATTATGAATATCCATAGTGGCCGTTAACGAATCGAAAGGGGTTTCACCTTCTTTATCAATACTACGTGGGATTTTTGATTCATATATAATCTCGACCTGTTTAAGTACTTTTGGGATATCAATGCTTTTTAAAACGCCATCGGTAAACTTGATATTACCTTTTCCTGAAAGCCGATTCTTTAAATGATTTGTTGTTGCACCTGATGAATTCAAGGCCAGATTAATATTAGCCGTACCAGAGACATCCGCTGAACCGGTAAAGTCTTTTAATAACGGTTCAGTTTGTACCCCTGCTAATTTTGTATTCATAACTAACCTGGGTTCCTTGCCAGTTGCATCCAGATGAATATCACCGGCATAGGTACCGCTATACAGTTTCGCTGCAATCGGGGCTAATTTGATATTTCCTTTGTCTGCACGAATACTAAACTCAATATCCGACAAATTGATACCAGACACAACAAAATGTCCCACCGCAAGGTCACCTTTAATCTTAACAGCCCGTAATGTTTCTACCGGTATTTCTGTTGCGGCCCCTGCTGCTGCTGCTTCAGGTGTTGCAACGGCTTTCTTGTCTTTTGTATTCGGTGGTAGATAACGGTCTGCATTTAACTGGTCAACACCCAGTGCAAATTCCAGATCTAACGGTGAAGCTGAATTTAAACTTATATTACCCTGTAGTTTTGAGTCATCCAGTTCGGCCTTCACATTCTGCAACAAAATGCTACCCGTCGAACCGGCAATGTCACCGGCAAACGCGACGTGATTAAACACTTTCGGATCTGCTGTCTTTGGCAACTCCTTGTTTAATGTTTGCATAAAACTTCTAAGATTAAACGGTGCAACAGCCAACTTTCCGGAAAAGTTGGGAGTAGTCTTGTATTGTTCGGCTTTAACATTACCCTTGATGTCTAACCCTAATCCAGACACTTGTAAACCACTCAACGAAAATATTTCTTTTTCCAGATTGATTTCAGAATCGGCCTGTACTTTTAATGTGACGGGTGAATTAGGAATGTTTTTCCCGGCAAAAACAGCATCAAGAGAAAGTGGTTTAAAGTTAAGCGCCTTTGCATCACCACTGATCCCGGTATTAATATTAAATGAACTCAATACCTGAGCAACGTCCCCCTGGCCCAGAGCAGTTAATAAAGGCTTTGGTGTTTTACTATTTAAGGTAATCTTGCCATCTAACTTGCCTTTATTACTTCCTGTAATATCACCATTAAGCTGAACACCAAAGGCATTAAAACTTAATGCAGGCAAATCAATTTTACCTGAACCCATATCTGCATCAAAACGTGATTCGAGTGTGAACGCCTTGTCTTTTAATTTATTCAGATCTTTTGCTTGTGGTACACCTGCAATTAATAGTAACAAGGGTAAATCAGGACCTTTGGATTTCAGTTCGCCACTAAATGCGGGCTTATCAGAAGTTATATTTTTTACTTTAAGCTTACCACCCGTTACAGTACCCAAAGCATCAATCGATAACCTGGATATTTCGAGTCCTCCACTCTTGATGTCCGAACCAAAGTTCGCTTCAACTGAAAAATTCTTTGGCGCTAACCTGAGTTGCTTAAGAAGTGCGGTATTATCTTTTTTTCCATCATTAGATAACTGCGTAGCAATAGATAATAAAAGCGGTAAATCTGAACCACTGGCCTTTAAGTCACCTGCTAAAGAAGCAGAATCTGAATTGATATTTTTACCTACCAGATTGCCAGTCGTTTTCATACCCAGTGCATCAATCGATAAAGCAGGTATATTTGCGTCACCAGCCTTTAAATCAATATCAAACTCCGTTTCAACAGAAAAGGTCTTGGGTGCTGATTGCAATTGCTTTGATAAAGATGCGATATCTACCTGTCCCTCGCCCATAAACTGTCCTGCAATCTTGATCAATACCGGCAGATCAGGCCCTTTGGCATTTAACTTTCCCTTTGCAGCAGGAGTTTTGGATTTAACATTGCGCGCATGAACTTCACCCTTGATTGAATTACCCAATGCGTTCAATGTTAATTGATTGATATCAATATCACTGCGTTCCAGATCCGCATCGAATGTCGTTACCAGGTTCATACTTTTGTCCGACAAGCCGCCTAATTGACTGGCCAAAGGTTCGATCTCAAATATTTTAAAAAGTTGAGGCACATCTTTTGATTTAACAGTGAGTTCACCTTTGATGCCCGGTGTACCTGACAGAATATTGCTTGCCTGTATCTGCCCTTTAACATCCGAATCAAACGCAAACAAATCCAGTGCATTAATCTCCGCTGTTTCTTCATCCATATTGATATTGATTTCGGAGGTCAACTTAACTGTTGTTTCACCGCCCGGTATGGCTTTACCTTTTACCTTTGACTCAAACAACATGGGCTTCAAGCTTAATACGTCACCGTCATCCGAGTAGGAAACCGTTCCGGAAAAGTTAATCACCGAGGATAAGGCCGGTTTTGATGCCTCGACATTCATGGCGGCTTTCAAGTCAATGGGTTCACCCAGTTTCAGTTCACCGGTACTGATATTGGCATTACTGACCTTGTATTCCACTCCCTGTTGTTTATCCTGCCAATGTATATTGGCATCCTGAATATCAATTCCGCCCAAGACCAAAGCAACAAACGGTAAACCTTCCTGCTTTTCCTTCTTTGGCTTGATCAAATCATCCCAGTTAGTCACGCCATCTGCATTTTTTGCCAGATTAATATTCGCACCATGCAGAATAAGCGTATCCATTTCCAGTTCCTTGCGGAATAACGGCAGTAATTTTGCCCGAACCTTGATGGTTTTTGTCTGTAGAAACGGTTCCTTTCCGAAACTGGCGGCATTGCCCAATGTTAAGCCTGCTACATCCAGCCCTAACCAGGGATAATAACTTAGTTTAATATCGCCATCGATATTTAAGGTACGGCCGGTTTCCTGTTTAACTTTTTCTGTAATGGCTTCCTTGTAGTCGTTTGGATCCAGGTTCACCAGTGCCAACACCAGAACACCTGTTGTTAAAACAATTATTAAACCTATACCAACAATTAATTTGATTAAAAATTTCATTTAACCCTATCCAATTTATGTATTTATTTGTTTTTCCAGACGCCTAATCGCCGCTTTTACCTGTTCAGGCGCTGTGCCACCAATGTGATTTCGCGCAGTAATTGATCCCTCAAGTTCTAAAACAGCAAAGACATCATCTTTGATGACATCGCTAAACTGTTGAAGTTCGGGCAAGGTTAACTCGGATAACGTTTTGTTTTGTTGAATCGCGAATTGCACGGTCTTACCAACGACCTCGTGTGCATCTCGAAAAGGCAAACCTTTAACCACCAGATAGTCAGCAAGATCTGTCGCTGTAGCAAACCCTGCTGCTGCAGCCTGATACATTGCTTCTCTATTAACAGAAATTGTCGGGATCAAACCCGTATAAGCAATTAAACACATCTTCACGGTATCGATAGCATCAAACAGACTCTCCTTGTCTTCCTGATTGTCCCGGTTATAGGCCAGAGGCTGTGCCTTCATTAACGTTAATAAAGCCATTAAATCTCCATAAACGCGTCCAGTTTTTCCACGAACCAATTCAGGAATATCCGGATTCTTTTTTTGCGGCATGATAGACGAACCAGTACACCAAGCATCCCCCAGATCAATAAAACTGGAGGACTGTGACATCCAGATAATCAGTTCTTCCGAAAACCGCGATAAATGCATCATGATCAAACTGGCGCAGGCAGAAAACTCAATGGCAAAATCACGATCACTGACAGAATCCAGTGAATTCTGTGTCACGCCATCAAACTCCAGTAATTCGGCGACATACTCTCTATCGATTGGGAAAGTGGTTCCTGCCAACGCAGCAGCCCCCAAAGGCAATCGATTTAATCTTTTTCTGCAATCTTTTAATCGCGCTCGATCACGCAGCAACATTTCAGCCCAGGCCAATAAATGATGTCCAAACGTAACAGGTTGGGCAGATTGAAGATGCGTAAAACCCGGCATGATCGTGTCAGTATGTTCGGCAGCCAGTTTAGCCAGTGCTTTTAAAACATTGTTGATATGGCCGGTAAGGTCATCGATTTCATGACGTAAATATAATCGAATATCAGTAGCGACTTGATCATTTCGAGACCGGCCCGTGTGCAGTTTCTTCCCCACATCACCGACTTTTCTAACCAGTGCCGTTTCAATATTCATATGTACATCTTCAAGTGCGGTTAACCACTGAAATTGATTATCATCAATCTCAGCCTTGATCTGTTCCAGACCATCGATAATTTGTTCACTTTCCTGTTTTGTGATGACATTGACTTTTGCCAGCATTCGCACGTGAGCAATCGAGCCCTTGATGTCATAATGAGCCAATCGATGATCAAAGGAGACCGACTGAGTGAACTCTTCAACAAATTCATCAGTAGGGGCAGTAAATCTGCCTCCCCAGGGTTTTTCTGTATTTTTCGATACCATATTCTGTAATTCTATATGTTCATTTTTTCAGCGGACAGTATAACGTAAGCGAGTCTTAAACCGTGTGATTTTCGTATGACAAAACTGCATAACACCAATACAAGCGGCTTTCTCCCTGATTTTTGCAGCGTTCGGGTCCTGTTTGTTGTCGTATTAAGTGCTGAATTACTTGCGATTGTTTTATCACTTGCCCTGCCCCTGTATAGAAGGGAATTCCTGTTTGATTTGGCCATGAATTCCTTGTTTATACAATGGATTGCCCTGACCTGTGTTGGCTTATTATGTCTGTTTAAACGTAAATTAAACCAACTACCGGAACAGCGTGCTGCGATAATTAGTTATATTTTAATCCTGATAGTTTCATTTGTGATTAGCGAATTGGCATGGTGGTTTCTGTATATTTTCCCAAACAACACCGTTCAAATTCCGGGCATGTATCATTATTTTTTTATCATTCGCTTAATGAGTATCTCTGCCATTATCGGTGCAGTCGTCTTAAGGTATTTGTATGTTCAACATCAATGGCGT
>JBNLAL010000017.1:0-12398 GCA_050302115.1 Gammaproteobacteria bacterium
CTCTAGAGTTTGTGGCAAAATCCAGGTTGAACTTTCCTTCATTGAACATTGCTTTCTAGCCTTCATACACTCATGATTCATAATGCCCTATTCTAATCAGAAAAGTCATAACCCATGAAGCACTCCGCAAACTCCATATTAAATCATTATCATTACTTGTCCCAACTTTGATCCCATTTACCAAGTGATTCTCCTAGAAAATTCCAATGTGTGGAATCTCTCCCCTGCAAAAAGAAAGATCCTAAAAAAAAGAAGAAATCAAAGAGCCATTATTAACGGAATACGCAAAATCTTTTTTTCCAATATTCCTGATTGTTTTATTACTTCGCTCTTTTGTATTTGAGCCATTTAAGATTCCCTCCGCATCGATGATGCCTACTTTACTCATTGGTGACTTTATTCTGGTCAATAAATTTGATTATGGCTTGCGTTTACCCGTGTTAAATACCAAGTTTATAGACAATAAAACACCTGAACGAGGTGATATCGTCGTATTTCGTTATCCAGAGGATCCAAGTATTCCATTTATTAAACGTGTGGTAGGGCTTCCTGGCGATAAAGTGACATATTATGATAAGGTTTTATATATCAATGATATACCGATGGAGCAGATACTTGAGGGGCGTTATAACGCTTATGGTTCTGGAAAACCCATGGACGGTGCTTCTTTGAGAATCGAGGACTTGGATGGTATAGAGCATAATATTTTGCTCATTCCGGGACGAAATTCACAAGAACTTGAAAGAATTGTTCCAGAAGGTCATTATTTTGTGTTAGGAGATAACCGGGATAATAGTAAAGATAGTCGTTTCTGGGGGTTTGTACCGGATGAAAATCTTATTGGCAGGGCATTTATGATTTGGATGAACTGGGACAGTAAAAATGGCGGTATTGATTTCTCCAGAATAGGTTCAATGATCGAATAGAAATAAACAGGGGTTTAAAATGAAAAATTTATTAAAACGACAAAAAGGAATAACCGCAATAGGCATAATTTTAATGTTAGTGGTACTTGGCTGCTTTGTTTTATTTACTTTGACTGCGTTTCCTCTTTATAACGAATATTTTGCAGTTAAAAGTTCAATGGATGCTGTAGTAAGTTTACCTGAGAACAAAAGAAAAACAGCAAGTGATATTAGAAAATTCTTTTTACGTAATGTTGAAATCAATGGTGTTGAGCGTTTCACAGATTATTCAGTAAAAGAATTATTAACCATCAAAAAATCCAAGGATGGAAAGAAAAAATATATGAATGTTAAATATGTGGCTGATAATAAACTTTTTAAAAATATATATTTAACCATGAAAGTTGACGAAACGATGGAATTACCCTGAGGCGCTTTAAAATAACACAGCAAAACATTTTTTATGGATATAAATTCAATAATCCGAATTTATATAAACAAGCATTAACGCATCGAAGTGTCTCTAATAAAAATAATGAAAGACTAGAGTATCTGGGGGATGCGACCCTCGGTTTTATTATTGCTGATGCGTTGTATAAAAAATTTCCTGAAGCATCTGAAGGGCAACTAACGCGTTTAAGAGCGTATTTAGTCAAGGGCGAAAAACTGGCTGAAATTGCACGCAAACTGGAGCTGTCCGAACAATTAATACTGGGTCCAGGGGAATTAAAAAGTGGTGGCTGGCGCCGAGATTCAATTCTTGCTAATACGCTGGAAGCAATAATTGGAGCAATTTATATAGATTCAGAATTAGAAACATGTCGTCGAGTTGTACTCGAAATATTTGATGATGAACTAAAAAAAGTTTCTCCGGCAGATATAAAAAAGGACTATAAAACACGCCTGCAGGAATATTTGCAATCAAGAAAGCTCACGATTCCTGTTTATAATATGCTTGAGGAAAGCGGAACACCTCATAATCCTGTTTTTAAAGTATCTTGCGAAATCGATATGCTGGATCATATTATCTATGCAGAAGGAGGTAGCAAACGTAAGGCTGAACAATCTGCGGCAAAAAAAGCATTTGAACTAATTACATCTTCTGACAAGAGTTGCTCAGATTGATTATGAACAGGTTTCGTACGGGTTATATTTGTATTGTTGGACGCCCTAACACGGGCAAATCGACTCTTTTAAATTGTTTGTTGAACCAAAAAATCAGTATTGTCTGCAAGAAACCCCAAACCACCAGATATAATTTATTGGGGATAAAAACAAATCCTGATTCACAATTTATTTTTATAGATACGCCCGGGGTACAAAAAAATCCGGATCGTGCATTGAATAGACACATGAACAAAGAGGCAATTAATGCACTAGGTGATGTAGATATCATTCTATTCGTTGTTGAGGCTTTAAAGTGGAATGAGCTTGATGAGTATGTAGTATCTGTTCTAAAGAATATTAAAAGCAGAATTCTCCTGGTTGTTAATAAAGTGGATAAAATATCTGATAAAAGTCAATTACTACCTTTTATTAATGAAATATCGGACAAACTGCAACTTTCTGAAATTGTTCCTGTGTCGGCAACAAAGTCTACAGGGATTAAGGAACTTGAAAAATTAATTTATGAAAATATTCCCGAGGGTGGGCCATTATATCCTGAGGACTATATTACAGATAAGAATGAACGTTTTTTTGCATCAGAATTTTTAAGAGAAAAATTAATGTCGCGTTTGGGAGAGGAGATTCCATACAGACTAACAATTACGGTCGACAGTTTTAAGGAAATAAATGATGTCTATCATATTCATGCCTGTATATGGGTGGAAAAAGCAGGGCAGAAGGCGATTGTTATTGGTAAACAGGGAAGAGTACTTAAGGCAGCAGGGCAGGAAGCAAGAAAAGAATTGGAAAAACTCTATGGTAAAAAAGTTAACCTAAAAACATGGGTTAAGGTAAAAAATAAATGGACTGATTCTGAACAAGCTCTAAAGCAGTTTGGATATCAATAAGATAGTTTCTAAAGAAAGATATGATAAAGGCCAATCTAGTCCCTTGTTATATTTTGCATTCCCATAAATATAAGGAAACCAGTTTATTGCTGGACGTGTTTTCAAAAGAATTTGGCAGAATTGGCCTGATTGCAAAAGGAGCAAACAGAAATAAGAAACAACAAGGTATTGCGTTCAATCCATATCAAAAATATCTAATATCCTGGGTTTCGAAATCCGAACTCGGGACATTAACAGAAATCGAACTCGTTGAGCCAATGACTTTGTTAAAAGAATACAAGTCTTTGTCCGGTTTTTATCTGAATGAAATTACGATTCGATTGTTACATAAACACGAGCCCCATCCGGAATTATTTGATAGCTATGATTTAACGATAAAAAAACTAATTAATGATGAACCTGAAGAGAGCGTGCTGAGGTATTTTGAAAAAACGTTGCTTCAGAGTATTGGATATGGCCTTGTTCTGGATGTTGATGTTAGAACAGGAGAACCTATTATTGAAAGTAAGGATTATTATTACGAACTGGATTTTGGTCCATCACAGGAAACTGTTCAATCCAGAGATGCCTGTAAGGTATCGGGCAAAACCCTGCTTGACCTGGATAACGAGTGTCTGGTGAGTGTAAAAGAAATTAGTGAAGCCAAATTATTATTGCGTAAAGTATTATCTAAATACCTGGGCAATAAGCCGCTTGCAAGCAGAGAACTTTATAGTGCATATATCAAAAATAAAAATATCATCTGATAAAAGATTATAAAATAGTTACAATATTGTTTTATATTCGGTTAACTAATTATGTTGCTTGGCGTTAATATTGATCATGTTGCTACCCTTAGACAGGCAAGAGGGACGCGTTATCCTGATCCGTTATATGCGGCACAAATTGTTGAACAATCAGGGGGCGATTCAATTACTATTCATCTGAGAGAAGACCGACGCCATATTCAGGATAGAGATGTTCGGCTGCTTAAAGAAACCTTGCAGATACCCATGAATTTGGAAATGGCATTGACTGAAGAAATGTTAACTCTTGCCGAATCAATTAAACCCGCGTTTTGTTGTCTTGTCCCTGAAAAAAGGGAAGAACTGACTACAGAAGGTGGTTTGGACGTGAAAAAAGAGATAACGCGCATAACAGAGGGATGTTCGCGTTTATCTGACACAGGTGTCCGGGTTTCCTTATTTATAGATGCCGATGAAGATCAAATTCAGGCTGCAAAAAAAACAGGAGCTTCTTATATCGAGTTGCATACAGGACATTATGCGGATGCTGAATCAGAATCTGAGCGTAAAAAGGAATTAAATAAAATTATTAATGGTGTCAGGACGGCAACAGCTTTAGGTTTAAATGTTAATGCTGGTCATGGCCTGAATTATCATAATGTACATGATATCGTTGCTATTCCAGAAGTCCTTGAGTTAAATATAGGACATAGTATTATCGCCAGGGCTGTTTTCACAGGTCTATCAGAAGCAGTTAAAGAAATGAAGCGTTTGCTTCGTTAAAAAGCATTTCAATTATTTTTCGATTTTTCTTTTTCACTTATGTCTGAACAAACTATTCAAACTAATAAACGCCGCACGTTTGCAATAATTTCTCATCCTGATGCTGGTAAAACAACGGTGACCGAACAACTCTTGCTTTACGGCGGAGCTATTCAAATGGCTGGCACTGTAAAGGCCAGGAAGTCTGCACGACATGCGACTTCAGACTGGATGAAGATGGAAAAAGAGCGTGGTATTTCGGTTACCAGTTCAGTCATGCAATTTGAATACAAGTCTAAAGTAATTAATCTGTTGGATACGCCTGGACATGCAGATTTCTCGGAAGATACCTACCGTACTTTAACGGCTGTTGATTCGGCCATGATGGTAATCGATGTAGCGAAAGGTGTAGAAGAAAGAACAAGAAAATTGATGGAAGTTTGTCGACTCAGGGACACACCAATTATTACTTTTATAAATAAACTCGATCGTGAAGGCAAGGAGCCGATTGATTTACTGGATGAAATTGAAACTGATCTGGGCATTAAGTGCGTTCCTTTTACCTGGCCTATTGGAATGGGAAGTAGATTAGTTGGCATCTATAATATTCTGGATGACACAATCCGTTTGCATGAAAAGAGTGGTAAAGGTAAACATGAAAAAATCATAACCGGACTTCAAAGTAACGAAGCAAAGGAGTTACTGGGGGCACAATGGCAAAGTCTGAATGATGAGATTGAATTAATCCAGGGTGTCTATGAAGAATTTAATAAGGACGATTTTCTAAAGAGCAAATTAAGCCCGGTTTTTTTTGGTACTGCCTTACATAATTTTGGTGTATCTGAATTTCTGGATTGTTTAATAGAATATGCGCCGCCTCCATTATCCCGTATTACTAAAGAGAGAGAAGTTAAGCCGGATGAAGAAAAACTGAGTGGATTTGTTTTTAAAATACAGGCAAACATGGATCCGGCGCACAGAGACCGCATAGCTTTCCTACGTATCTGTTCCGGAAGCTATCATCGAGGAATGAAGATGCACCATGTTAGAATTGGTAAAGACATACAGGTCTCAAATGCAGTCACATTTATGGCAGGAAACAGAGAACAGGCAGAACAGGCCTGGCCCGGTGATGTTATTGGATTACATAATCATGGGACTATACAAGTCGGTGATACCTTTACCCAGGGAGAAAAAATCAACTTTACAGGAATTCCATTTTTTGCGCCTGAATTATTTAAACGTGTTCAATTACGTGATCCTTTAAAAATGAAAGCGTTACAAAAAGGACTTCTGCAACTCGGAGAGGAGGGTGCAACACAAGTCTTTAGACCCTTGAATAATAATGACATGATTTTAGGTGCTGTTGGTATTTTACAATTTGATGTTGTTGCGTCCAGATTAAAAGAAGAATACGGTGTTGAATGCAGTTATGATAATGTTCCTGTTGTTGCAGCCCGATGGGTGGAATGTAAAGATGAAAAATTACTTTCCGAATTTCGTAAAAAAGCATCAGACAACCTGGCATTGGATGGTGGAGATTACTTAACCTATCTCGCGCCGTCCATGGTAAACCTGAACCTAATCATGGAACGTTGGCCAGATATTACATTCCATGCAACTCGTGAACACTAATCCTGAATTTTTTCCTTCTCCTGAACATTACCAGTTTTTGATTGATCAGTTTTTTCTGCTTCCTTGTGAATGTTCATATTGAGATCAGTTGCATCGTTATCATCAGACGTATCTTTAACATAAGGCCTGACTGAGGCAGTATTTGGATTGATTTGGGTAATCTCTGTATCACGTTCTTTTTCATTCTCACTTTGTTTTTGTTCTTTTACATCCTGTTTTTCAGGAGTTGTATTCGTATTTGTACTATTGGGTTTAATACCTTGTTCGTCTGAAGGAGCATTTTTATTGTCAGTATTATTATTTGTTTTATTTATTGAGTCCTGATTGTCTGCATTATCCTGCTTTCTTCTTCTTCCACCACGACGTCCACGTCTTGAACCAGTACTTCGCTTTTGTCCTGAATCAGAACTGTTCTGTGATTGTTTGTCATTGCTGTCGGACGGACCATTGTTATTATTTCTGTCGTTACGCTGTTGTCCACGGCGGCGATTCTGGTTTCCTGATTTGTTACGGCGTTGTTGACGTCCATTACTAGATTCATTGTTACGGTTATTTCTATTTCTATTACCTTGCCTGTCCCGAGTCTCACGTTTAGCCGGTTGTTGTTTTTTATCAGTTTCTTTTTCAGGTACACCAAACAAACTGCCAAAAATCCTGGAGATCAAACCCTTTGTCTTTTCAGTTCCGTTGCTGCTTGGTACAGGTGTTTGTGGAACAAACTGTTTAACGGCTGGTGCCTCAAGGGCCCGTTTTTTTTGTGAATGAATCAAGTCATCACTTATTTTATTTTCTTCTTCAGACTTGAGTTTATAGCTTGCTTCTTGTTCGCCAGGTCTGGTATCAGATAATCGTACCCGTTGCACCGAATATTGAGGTGTCACCATATTTGGATCAGGAATAACCAGTATTTCCACATCAAGACGATGCTCGATTTCGCTAATGGGTTTACGTTTCTCATTAAGCAAAAATGTTGCTGCATCAACAGGTACTTTTACAACAACTTTGGCCGTCATATCTTTCATTGCTTCTTCTTCGATGATACGCAACACAGACAGCGATAAGGATTCCACATCACGAATTGTTCCCTGACCATCACAACGTGGGCAGGGGATATGGCTGGACTCACCCAGGGAAGGTCTTAAACGCTGGCGTGACATTTCCAGTAAACCAAAACGCGAGATTCTTCCCACCTGAACACGGGCACGATCCATACGTAAATGTTCACGCATGGCATTTTCAACCTCACGTTGATTTCGCGTGTTCAACATATCGATAAAATCGATGACAATCAGCCCACCAATATCACGTAGGCGTAATTGCCGGGCAATTTCTTCAGCTGCCTCAAGATTGGTATTCAGGGCAGTATCTTCAATATCACTGCCAGCCGTCGATCTGGCGGAGTTTATATCGATCGAAATTAATGCTTCAGTGTGATCAATAATTACCGCACCACCCGAAGGTAATTGAACTTCACGAGAAAATGCTGATTCAATCTGGTTTTCAATCTGATAACGGGTAAATAAGGGATCGTTATCTTTATAAAACTTTAATTTTTCCAGATTATGTGGCATGACTTTGGACATAAAGTCATAACTACGTTTATGTACTTCAGGATCATCAATCCAGATTTCATTAATATCTTTTCGCAGATAATCCCGAATTGCCCGGATAATAACTTCACTTTCCTGATAAATGAGAAATGGAGCAGGGCGTTCATTGGCCGCTGTACTGATTGCTTGCCATAATTGTTCCAGATAATCTAAATCCCACTGGAGTTCCTCTGTGGATTTGCCAACACCCGCAGTACGTAGAATTAATCCCATACCATTTGGAATAACCAGATTACTCATGGCATCACGTGCTTCTGATCGATCACTGCCTTCAATTTGGCGTGATACGCCACCGGCACGGGGATTATTGGGCATTAAGACAAGATAGCGCCCTGCCAGACTAACAAAAGTGGTCAATGCAGCACCTTTGTTACCCCGTTCCTCTTTTTCAACCTGAATGATGAACTCCTGACCTTCTTCAATCGCATCTTTAATACTGAGTCGACCGGAACGTTGGCCTTCATTTGCTTCAGGCTTGAATAAAGATCTGGCTATTTCCTTGAAAGGTAAGAAACCATGGCGTTCAGAACCATAATCGACAAAAGCAGCTTCAAGGCTGGGTTCAATGCGGACGACACGTCCTTTATAGATATTTGATTTCTTTTGTTCGCGTGCAGTAGATTCGATGTCCAGATCGTATAATCTTTGTCCATCAACAAGCGCGACACGCACCTCTTCTGGCTGAGTTGCGTTAATCAGCATACGTTTCATTGTTATTATCCTTAAGCCTCGCTCAACCTAAGGTCATGACATTTTAATATTTTTTATCGTCATGTGCCGGGAGCGCGGCTAAAAAATTTCTGCTCATTTGAATTTGGGTTGAGCAAGCATCTTACCCTGAGTCTGTGTTATTTATTTGCGATTGATATATCGCGATTTTTCACAGAATATAACCTTGTTCTTAATGCCTGATGGTATTTAAAAATATAATGCATCTATGCATTTATTAAGTAATTCCATGCTCAGCAGCTCAGGCAGTAATTCTTACCCAAGCCAAGGCGTTTAATATATCAATCTTGCAGGTTTCCAGCAATAAAATGAAGAAATAATGGACCGAAATAACCAAAAAAAAGTTAAATCAAAACAAATAGTTATAAATGAAGATGTCGCAGGGCAAAGAATTGATAACTTTCTGATTCGATATTTAGGGAAAATTCCCAAATCCCGTATTTACCAGATGGTCAGGAAAGGAGAGGTTCGTGTCAATAAAGGCCGAATCAAACAGACCTATAAATTGATTAAAGGGGATATTGTCCGTATTCCCCCCATTTACACAAATGAGAGAATACAGAACGAGCCTCCTCGTCAGTTACAACAAAAAATTGTCGATGCCATTATTTATGAAGACGATAGTCTGATTATCGTTAATAAACCATCAGGTGTTGTCGTTCACGGCGGGAGTGAACACGAGTTTGGCATTATTGAGGCCATCCGGGCTTATAGCGATAAATATAGCAAACTGGAGTTGGTTCATCGCCTGGACAAGGAAACTTCCGGATGTTTGATTCTGGCAAAAACAATTCCCAGTTTAAGAATTCTGAATAAAATCATCCAAACAGATGAAATCAGCAAAACGTATTGTGCATTGTTGGCAGGACAATTAGATAAAAAACAGTACCTGGTAGACCAACCCTTGAAAAAAAACACAATGCTTTCTGGTGAACGTGTTGTAAAAGTTGATCCATCGGGGAAAAAAGCGACGACAAAAATTTTTCGTGCGAAAGTTTATCAGAATGCAACATTGGTCGAAGTGGAATTATTAACGGGACGAACACATCAGATTAGAGTGCATAGCGCCTATATCAATCATCCCGTTATAGGTGATAATAAATACGGTGATAAGGACATCAATAAACAATTCAAAAAAATTGGTTTAAAAAGACTTTTCTTACATGCAAAGAGTCTACAATTTGTCTCACCGGCAACAAATAAAAGCATATTTATCGAGGCACCACTGGATGTGGGGCTCACTGAACTCCTGCAAAAGTTAACCATCAAAAGTAATGTTTGAAACAGAAACCGAAAGAATGAAAACAAAAACTTTCGTGTTAACATGTAATAAAGTTTAATTTGTTTTTAATATGACCAACACAGAAAACAATCGAGAAAAAGAAAGTTTCGAACAATCCCTGGTTAATGAATTGGCCAGAGAGATATTGGTAGAGCAGCGGCGTAGTCGACGTTGGGGCATATTTTTTAAACTTCTTCTCGCGCTTTATCTCTTTGTTTTTTTTGTTATCTATGTTGTCGGTCAATCCGATATGTCAGCTTTTACCGGTGAAGAACATACTGCCTTGATCGATATTCAGGGCGTTATTGCAGCAGATACAGAAGCACGTGCTGATTATATTGTTACGGGATTAAGAAAAGCTTTCGAAGATAAACACACGAAAGGCATAATTATTCGAATAAATAGCCCGGGCGGTAGCCCCGTTCAAGCAGGTTATGTTAATGATGAAATAAGACGGTTACGTAACGAATACCCGGATATTCCTGTTTATGCAGTTATCAGTGATATGTGTGCTTCAGGAGGTTATTACATTGCGGCAGCAGCGGATGAAATTTATGCGAACAAGGCAAGTATTGTAGGTTCTATAGGGGTCATCATGGCCGGTTTTGGTTTCGTTGATGCTATTGATAAATTAGGAGTTGAACGAAGACTATTGCACGCTGGTGAACACAAGGGTTTTATGGATCCATTTCAACCTATAAAAAAGGAAGAAAAAGCCCATGTGCAGGGTTTACTTGATGAAATACATCAACAATTTATTGCTGTAGTTAAATCCGGTCGAGGCGATAAACTTGTAGATGATGATAGACTTTTCTCTGGTTTAATCTGGAGTGGTGAGGAATCAGTAGAATTGGGTCTAGTCGATGGACTTGCCAGTGCCAGCCAGGTAGCCAGAGATATTATTGGCGCCGAAGAGATTATTGATTATACCAAACACGAAAATTATCTGGATCGTTTTGCCAAACGTATTGGATCAGCCATGTTTCACAGTTTGAGTGAAACCGTTGAATTAAAATAAGTAAGACCCTGAATTAGGGAAGCTTGATTCCAAGATGGCGTAACATTTTACAAAGTCGTATTAATGGCAAACCAATTAAGGCAGTTGGATCGTCACCATCCATTTTTTCCAATAGTGAAATACCTAATCCTTCTGATTTAAAACTACCTGCACAATTATATGGACTCTCTATATCGAGATAACGTTCGATTTCGGCAGCTGATAATTTTCTAAATGTAACCCCATAATCAATCACATCAATTTCTGAAGTCTGCGTCTGACCATTAAATACGCATAGACCTGTGTGAAATATCAACCTTTTCCCACTCATGTAGGAAAGCTGTTCAATAGCATTTTCACGTGTTCCCGGCTTGGTCAATAGCCGTTTACCACATTGCGCGACTTGATCGGAACCGATTATCAAGGCGTTTGTATAGTCTTCAGCTACGCACCTGGCCTTTTCTTCGGATAATCGTGAAACTAATTCAACGGGAGATTCACTCGGATTAGGTGATTCATCAATATCCGGAGAAGCACTTGAAAATGGCAATTGCAGGCGTTCTAACAAGGCTTTTCTGTAGGGCGAGGATGAGGCCAGGACAAGTTTGATAACGATTCTCCATTAAATTTGGGTGAATATTGTGGCTTAAATTAGATAAATATTAAATAACTCAAATATTTATACCTATATAGTCGATATATTTTTGACACATTCCAGGACTGCCGATAAAATTCGCCGCCTGATGCCAACTGACACGTTGCAATCATTGAATCCATTGCGTCTTGCCAAAGCCGGTGAGCACCTAGAAGGTGATATCCCGCTTGAATCAATGGAACGGGTTGCTTCTATGCTACTGAATAATAAAGGTTTTGTGCATTATCAGTTAGTCTTTGGTATTGATGACTCAGGCTTGTCCATTATTGAGTCGACGATTAAGGTACGATTGAATATGCGCTGTCAGCGCTGTCTAGAGCCCGTTGACATCGATATTGAGAAACAGACGCTACTTGGTATTGTAAAAACCAGGGAAGAATCTGAGTCTCTGGCAGAAGGATATGAACCTTTTTTTCTGGAAGATGATATTTTCAGTTTAAAAGATTTGGTCGAAGATGAATTATTGCTGTCCATACCATTTTCACCATCACATCCTCAGGAACAATGCAGCGGTACAAAGGAATTGGACCGAATTAATGCTGACAGTAAAGTAAATCCCTTTGCTGCCCTGGCATCATTAAAAAAGGATAAAAGTTAATTTAAATTTTTGAATATCTATCAGGAGACAAGTTAATCATGGCTGTTCAACAAAATAAAAAATCGCGATCAAGACGGGATATGCGTCGTTCACATGATGCATTGTCTTCGGCTGCATTATCGATTGAACCAACCTCTGGTGAAGTACATCTTCGCCATAATGTAAGTCCAGACGGTTATTACCGAGGACGTAAAGTGATTGATGTAAAGGACGATCAGGAATAATAGATAAACCTGGACCAGCCAGGAGAATAAACTTCTTCTGGCGACTAAAACTTTCCATTGAAATCAATAATTGCACTTGATGCCATGGGTGGGGATTTTGGCCCATCGGAGATAGTGCCTGCCGCCCTTCATTCACTGAAGATACATACTTCATTAAAACTGCTTCTAGTTGGAAAAGAAGAGGTTATTTCCGAAGAGTTAAAAAAGCATAATGCGTTGGATCATGAACGTATTGAGATTGTTCATGCTTCTGAGGTAGTT
>JBNLAL010000018.1:0-12272 GCA_050302115.1 Gammaproteobacteria bacterium
CGATAACGGCTGTATGCTCCTGCATCTTGGTATGTCCGGTAGTTTACGTATAGTTAATAATAATACACCTCCCGAAAAACACGATCACGTAGATATTATTTTTGCCTCCGGTCGGGCTTTACGTTTTCGCGATCCCAGAAAGTTTGGTTCACTACTCTGGACAAAAGAAGACCCGCTCACCCATGATCTGATCAAGCACCTCGGGCCGGAACCATTAAGTAAAGATTTTAATTCCGAATACTTATATAGAAAATCACGCAAACGAACACAAGCTATTAAAACATTTATTATGGATAGTCGTATCGTCGTTGGCGTCGGGAATATTTATGCGAACGAAGCATTGTTTATGTCGGGCATTGACCCAAAACAAAAGGCAGGCAAGATATCTAAACAACGTTATGACAAATTAACCGACAATATTAAAGCCGTACTAAATAGCGCCATAAAAAAAGGTGGAACAACTTTACGGGATTTTATCAATGGCGAAGGCAAACCCGGTTATTTTAAAAACGAACTCCAGGTCTATGATCGCGCAGGTGAACCGTGTATCAACTGTAAGCAACCAATTAAAGTTATTCGACTTGGACAACGCTCTACTTATTATTGCTCAAATTGCCAATCAAAATGAATGCTATTAAAAAAATTATTTTTATATTCATTTTATTAATTCCAAATATTACTTTTGCTAATAGCAAACTATCCTGCAAAGCCAAACACCTTGATACCGATGAAGAAGTAGAAGTTAAAACGACTTCCAGTTTGCCAACAAAAAAGATTGCGACAGCACAATGGCCGTTTGGATATCCCACCATTGCCATTGATGAAAGTGTTTTCGTTAAACTACCTGCCAATGCGCGGCAGTTCATCTATTACCATGAATGCGCCCATTTGAAGTTTCAAATAAAAAGCGAACAAGAAGCAGACTGTAAGGGGCTTGAACTCATGATAAACAAGCATGAACTTTCAGAAATAGATGTCAGGCAACTGGTGAACATCATGGTAAAAGAATTCGGCTTAAGTCCCCGCTGGACTAATCTACTAAACTGCGAAAGTTTTCCAGAATAATATTTACATCAACGCGTTTGCGCAAAATCAAATAATTCATTTTCAGGAAGGGGGCGGCTGATAAAATAGCCTTGCACGATATCACAACCCATTTCGTGCAGAAAATTCATTGCCTCTTTATCTTCTACACCTTCAGCAACAACTGTCATATCTAATGAATGTGCCAACTCAACGGCAGACTCAATTATCTTCTTCGTTGCTTCATCTCGTGAAAGGTTTTTTACAAAGAACTGGTCAATTTTGACAATCTTTGCGGGAAGTTTACAAAGATATTCCAGCGACGAATAACCCGTTCCAAAATCATCGATGGAAATATTTATTTCCGAATTCGCCAGACTGAGTAACGTGTTTATGGCTTGTTTGGGATTATTCATCAACGAACTTTCAGTCACTTCAAGTTCCAGTCGTTGTGGAGGAATATTATATTTCTCCAGCATATTATAAACGCTGTCTTCAAACTCCGGAGAACTCAGATTTCGTGTAGAAATATTTATTGCTACAGCAGGCTTAAAGCTTTTCTCATTCCATTTCGCTATACAAGCCCCTGCTTCTTCCATCACCCACATCGTCAGCGGGTTAATCAAGTTAGTTTGTTCTGCCTGCGGAATAAAACTTCCAGGAGGAATCATCCCTTCCGTTGGATGTTGCCAGCGTATTAAAGCTTCGACACCTAATAGCTTATTACTGGTTATTTCAACTTTTGGCTGGTAATGCAAGACCAGTTGGTTAAGCTCCATGGCTTTTCTTAAAGATCCCAACAAAGCCACATTTTTCTTGCTGGTTTTGTCTTCTTCTTCGCGATAAATACAATATTCCAGTTTATCGTCTATTGCATGATTCAGGGCAGTTTCACATTTGCGCAATAAAACATATGGCTCAACATTTTTATTTCCAACGTGTACACAACCAATATGAACGTCAACATGTACAGGGATATTTTCATATTCATAAGGTAATTCAAGAGCATGAACTATTTTTTGTATTTGCTCTTCGATACCAATCCCTTCCACCTCGTCAAGGATAACTGCCATTTTTTCAATATTATGATTAAAGATGCCGCGGTTAAATAAAAGACATTCATCCAAACGCTTATTCATTTGCTGGATAATGGTATACATAACAGAGAAGCCGAAAGTATTCTTTACTGTATCTACATTACTTGAACCAATTGTAAGCAGGTAATATGGCCCGGTGATTTGCTTATCACCTGCTAACTCTTCCAGCTTGTCGGTTAAACTCTGTTCATTCGGCAGTTTTGTATATTGATTATTATGCATAAGCCAGTTGATCTCATTAATCCGCTTACGCAAGGCATACATGCTGGCTCCGGTTATAGCACCTATAAGGGTAAAGAAGCCCATGCGGTAGATCCAGTTGATGATTTTTTGTTCTTCACCCGTAATTACATCTATGGGCATAAATGGACCCAGCACAATACCTCCGGCTAAACCGGCAAGTACACCGCCTTTAATACCAAAAAAGAGTGCGGAAAGAATAATAGGAACATACATGGAATGGGAATAAACATATTTTATTCCGCCGGTAAAATAGACCAGGAAATAAACACCAATGATCATCCCTGCAATGAGAAGAACCAACGGCAGTTGCACTGTCCTTGCATTATAAACGTATCTCTCAATAACCTTTGAAAGTATCTCCGTCATTTTCAACAAATCCTTTGTCCTTGTTCAGATAATAAAGTATAGGTACTGGTTACCGTTATATCCAGTTAAGACATGCTTACTATCAAAACACCTATCATGTTGATCAATAATGTAAAATATTTTTTACAAGATTAATATTAATGAGTATCAACAAACCATCAAGCATAATCCGTTTTAAGCTTGCTATGCCAGCAGACAAGTATATGGCTTATTACCAGGGAAAGGCGCGCCACATTATGGTGCGATCACTGGATAACAGAACCATAAAGTTTCCCGCTGATTCAATCCGTCGTTTTCTCACTCACGAAGGTATCTTTGGACTATTTGAAATACAGTTCGACGAGAACAATAAACTTATCGAAATTAAACAGATTAATATTGATTAAAAACGCGGGAATTACCCTGGTGATCGATGGCCATTACTGAATAATTGTCGACCCTGTCACCCATTTCCATGCCCGGTGAGCCAACAGGCATACCTGGAACGGACAAACCCAGAATATCCGGTTTCTCTGCCAACATTCTTTTCACATCGCTTGCTGGCACATGTCCTTCAACAACATAACCCTCCACCAAGGCAGTATGACAACTCGCCTGGTTCGGGTTAATGCCATAATGTTGCTTAACCGGGTTTACGTCCCTGACATCCACTGCCTTGACAGTAAATCCATTCTCTTCCATATGTTCAATCCACTTATGACAACAACCACAGGTAGGTGATTTATAAACAGTCATCTCAACATCAGCACTTACACGTTGAGACAAAAGCACTGCACTAAAAATGGTAAGCGTTATTGATAAAGTAATAACCCATAATTTTTTATTTTTCATCATGATAATAAATCCGTTATGGAATAATTTTATTAGATATAAACATCACTTCAGCAGTTCCCTCGCCACGAGGGTCACTGGCCGCAAAAATAATATTTTCCTTCTTCCAGGCCATGATCGCCTGCATGTTACCGTAACGACGGTTCTTTTCTTTAAGTACATGACCCTTACGTTTTAAGGCTTCCTGTTCAAAGATAGTTAAACCATCTTTTTCGTACTGAACTTCATCCGGAAGATATTGATGATGATAGCGCGGTATCGAAACCCACGACTGCGGCAATTTACCTTCAGCAAAATCCAGTACGCCAAGCAACACCATACTAATAATGCGACTACCGCCGGGCGTACCTAAAATACCAATGCGGTCTTCCGTTTCAACAAAGGTCGGTGACATACTGGATAATGGCCGTTTCTCCGGTGCTATGGCATTGGCATCAACACCCACCAAACCATAAGAATTAGCAGTTAGGGGTTTGATAGAAAAATCATCCATCTCATCGTTTAATAAAACACCGGTTCCTTCGGCAACAAAACCCGAACCAAACGGCAGGTTAATACTTAAGGTTGCCGAAACACGATTGCCTTCCGTATCGATAATGGAAAAATGCGTCGTGTCGTTACCAACATTATCGTAGACAATGATATCGGCCAATTCTTCACTCGGGGTTGCCCGGTCAAGTTCAATCGTTAACGCCAAACCTTCTGCATAGTCTTTATTCAATAAACGTTGCACCGGTACATCAACAAAATCAGCATCGCCAAGATATGCTGCGCGATCCCGATAGGCACGCCGCATCGCTTCAATGACGATATGTTTTTGCGTAACGTCATCGTATTGTTTAAGGTCAAAGTTTTCGAGAATATTTAAAGCCTGTCCCAACACAATACCGCCGGAAGAAGGTGGTGAAGCAGAAGTCACTTTTATATCGTGGTAAGTCATCGTAATCGGTTCGCGTTCCAGCAATTCATATTTGGCAAGATCTTCCAGTTCCCAAATACCACCATTCTTTTTAACACTATCGACCATCTTCTTTGCAATCGGCCCATGGTAAAAACCATTACGGCCCTGTTCTGCAATCGCCTTTAAAGTCTTTGCCAGATCCTTTTGTACAATTAAATCGCCCAACCCGGGAATATTATTCTTCTTTAGAAAGATAGCCGCAGCATCCGGGTATTGTTTAATAACCTTACTGCGAAAACCCATAAGTTTTTGATAGCGTTCAGTAACCGGAAAACCTTCTTCCGCCTGTTTGATTGCCGGTGCTAAAACTTCTTTTAATGACAAGCGGCCATACTTCTTAACCAGGTGTTCAATACCCGCAGGGACACCGGGAATGCCAGCCGCCATAGGTCCGTTAATTGATAATCCTTTTATGACATTACTATCATCATCCAGATACATGTCTTTATGACTTTTTAGTGGTGCTTTTTCCCGACCATCAATCATGATCTGTTTATTATCCGAGGCACGATGGATCAACCAAAAAGCACCGCCACCAATTCCGGAACTATAAGGTTCAACCACGGCAAGCGATGCGGTGACTGCTGCTGCTGCATCAAAGGCGTTGCCACCTTTTTTCAGAATATCGATACCGGCCTGTGTTGCCAGGGGATGAGCTGATGCAACGGCGACCTGTTTAAAGGAATCGGCAAAAACAGAGGACGAACAAAAAACTAAAACGAATACAAACGTAAAAAAAGATTTCATTAAATCAGGACAGTTTATTTTTTAATGCGGTTAATACGGGCTCCGGAACAAAACTGCTAACATCGCCGTTTAATGAGGCAATCTCACGAACCAGACTGGAAGAAATAAAACTCCGGTTTGCATCAGGCGTTAAAAACACTGTTTCAATGTTTGTAACTAATTGCCGGTTCATTGTTGCCATCTGTAATTCATATTCAAAATCAGAAACGGCGCGTAAACCACGAATAATGACCGTGGCCCCATGATCATCGGCAAATTTCGTGATCAAACCATGAAAGGAGACAACTTCGATATTATCTTGATCGCTCAGGACTTCTTTTGCCAAAGCAACACGCTCATCCGTATCAAACATTGTTTTCTTGGCAGTACTTTCAGCAACGGCAAGTAAAATATGATCGAACAAGCCTGCAGCACGTGCCACGATATCGATATGACCGTTCGTGATCGGATCAAAAGTCCCCGGATAGATAGCTTTTATCATTCCTCATACCCGACTGATTAACATTGATTGTACATTGCCCGCTTTCGTTTCTTTTTTTATCTTCCACCCTTCAGGCAAGCTTAACCCTTTCTCAGCTTCTATATAAACAAGTCCGTCTTCATTTAACAAGCCCTGATCCTGAATTAAGGCACAACATTTTTCGATATAGCCCTGTCCAAAAGGTGGATCCAGAAAAATAATATCAAATCCCTTAACACCCTGTTTTAACCAGCTTAGCCCATCTGCTAATTGAATGACATGATGTTCACTCTTTAATAACGCAGCATGTTGTCTTAACAACTCAACCAGTTTGGCATCGGACTCCACAAAAATAACTTCACTTGCACCACGGGACAAGGCCTCAAAACCTAGAGCACCCGTACCGGCAAACAAGTCCAGACAACGCGCACCAATGATGTCCTGTTGTAACCAGTTAAACAGTGTTTCACGAACGCGATCAGGGGAGGGTCGCAAACCGGGGGAATCGGGCACATCGAGTTTTCTTCCGCGCCATTGCCCGGCAATGATGCGAATCTTGCCCGGTTTACCCAAAATTCAAGATCCTTCTTTCTTGTCTTCTTTTGCTGAACCCACCATGACAGTCACTAACTTGTCCGGCGTTACACGACGTTTAAATGCATCCTTTATCTGTTCAATCGTGACCGCATTAACCTTATCGTTAAACGTTTCCAGATAATCAAGTGGCAAACCGTAATAGGCAATCACAACAACATAGCCCAGGATCTTGCTATTACTATCAATACGCAAGGGATAACCGCCGGTAATATTTTTCTTTGATGCAACCAGTTCATTTTCAGTCGGGCCTTCTTCAATAAACTTGTTAATGTTTTCCATTAACACGCTTAATGCTTCATCAACCTGTTCGGTCTTGGTTTGCAAACCGGCAATGAAGGGACCTTCAAAACGCATTGGAGAAAAATAACTGTAGGCACTGTAAGACAAGCCGCGTTTCTCTCTCACCTCTTCAAACAAACGCGACACCATACCGCCACCACCCAATATATGGTTACCCACATACAAGGGAAAGTAATCCGGATCGCCACGCTTAACACCGGGCTGTCCAACCAGGATATGTGTTTGCGCCGAAGGGTGTTCGATAAAGATGGTATTTGCTTCATCCAGATCTTCAACAGGCGCCAACGGTTCCGCTTTTTCACCTTCTGCAAGATTAGCCATCAGGTCTTCAGCAATCTTTTCCGCCTGTTCACGATCAACCGCACCGACCATGGCGATCATGGCGTTCTTTGCGACATAATGTTTTTTATAAAACGCAGTGATATCTTCAAGCGTGATCGCTTTTACTGACTCCATTGTGCCTTCGGTTGGTTTGGCATAAGGATGTTTTTTATAAACCGCATCCATGAATGCATCTGTCGCCAGGGCGCCGGGTGATTGTTGCTTGGAACGTAAACCGATCAAGGTACGTGATCGTCGTCGTTCCAAAGCATCCTTGGGAAAATCCGGCTTTGTTAAAACCCGTTTGAAGTTCGCTAATGCCTTGTCGAGTAACTCTTGATCAGTTAACGAACGTAACGTTAACGAAGCAGAGTCATAGCCGGTATCTGTTCCGTAAACTGCACCGAGTGATTCAAACCCCTGACTAATCGCATCGGCATCCATTCCATCGGCACCCTGGTTTAATAAACCATTGGTTAACATCGCCATGCCAGGCTTCTCACCATCACGACTGCTGCCTGCATCAAACACAACCTGGATATCGATCATCGGTAATTCAGGTGCGTTTACATAATAAACCGGCGTCCCTTTACTGGTTGTCCATGTTTCTATCTTCGGTGCAGCATGAGCCGACCAACTTATAAAAAATAATAATGAGAATAAAATTCTAGCGAACATGTTGCATCCCTCCACCCATATGCGGTCTCGGTTTTCCATTATCGAGTGGTAATGGATCAAGTTCTGCAACCGTTAAGTGATCATCGATCAAATATTTTTTCGCGACTTCCTGTACCTGTTCTGCTGTCACTGCTTTAACACGTTCAACATAGGTATCCGCCAGGCGATAAGATAAGCCAATGGTTTCCAACATGCCGATAATCATGGCTTGATAAAACACAGAATCTTTTTCATAAACATCACCGGAAATCACCTGCGCTTTAACACGCTGTAACTCCTCTTCGCTTACTAATTTATTTTGTAAATCGATTATCTCTTTACGAAATGCCAATTCGAGATCCTGTACGGTTTTACCTTCAGCCGGCGTGCCACTCAATGTAAACAAATTATCAAGACGTGAAGCCATACGATAACTGGCACTGGCAGACGCCGCGACTTCTGAGCCACGTACCAGGCGACTGGTAAAACGGGCACTGCTGCCACCATCCAGAATGCCGCTTAATACTTCCAGTGCATAAGGTTCCCAATCATAATTTAACTTTACTTCGATATCCGGTTTCTCAGAAGGCACCTTATAAGACAACATAATATAAGGTAACTCGGCAGGGCGTTTAACCTTAACGCGTTTCATGCCTACCTGTTTTACTTCTTCCTGTTCATCCAGCAAGATGGGTTTACCTTTTGGCAAAGGCCCAAAGTATTCCTTTGCCAAATTAAAAACTTCGTCCGGATTTACATCACCCGCTACCACGACAGTGGCATTATTAGGTGCATACCATTTTTGATACCAGGCACGCAGATCTTCGATCGTCATGTTATCAAGATCATGCATCCAGCCTATTACCGGAAAACGGTAAGGGCTGGTTTGAAATGCTGTGGCCATGGCCACTTCATTTAAATAGGACTGTGGATCATCATCCGTACGCCAACGGCGTTCTTCCTTAACGACCTCAATCTCTTTTTCGAATTCTTCTTTCGGTAAACTCAGGAAACGCATGCGATCCGATTCCAGTTGAAAACTGAACTTCAAACGTGATTTTTCCAGTGTTTGGAAGTAGGCCGTGTAGTCAGGCCCGGTAAAGGCATTATCTCTACCCCCATTCTCGGAAATGATTCGCGAAAACTCGCCGGCCGGGTAACGTTCCGTGCCCTTGAACATCATATGTTCCAGTGCATGAGAAATTCCGGTAATACCGTCGTGTTCATAACTGCCGCCGACCTTGTACCAGACCTGTGATACCACCACCGGGGCACGGTGATCTTCCTTCACCAGTATTCGCAGTCCGTTTTCCAGCTCATATTCATGAACCTTTGCACTCACCAGACCCGGCAACAATAAGCCAAGCCCCATTAATAAAGTCGTTAAAATATATCTTTGTTTATTCATAATTATATTTTTAAGATTCCAGGAATTTATTTTTGTGACATCCTTATATAAGAGGGTATTTCTGTTTATGAGTTCGATGCTAGTTAATGGTAGGATACCTCAAGTTTCTCAACATACTAAATAAATCACATACGTGTTTGGTTTTAAGAAAAAAAGCAAAGAACAACTCCCGGAAAAATCGTCGGAAACGGTCCAACCCAAACTCTCAGATCGCCTGAAACGCACGCGCAGCGGCCTGTTTAGTGGCTTATTCAGCCGCAACAAGACCGTCATAGACACCGACACACTGGAAGATTTGGAAGATCGTTTATTGCTCGCCGATGTCGGCACCAAAACAACTGACCAGGTCATCAGCATACTCAAGGCCGATAGTAAAAAGAGCTCGCACGAAGACCCGACCACCCTGTTAAAGGAAGTCTTATTGCCTGTACTACAACCGGTGGAAAAACCACTGGTGATCCCGGCGGATGGAAAAAAACCGTATTTGATCCTGGTCGTCGGTGTAAACGGGGTGGGCAAAACCACGACCATCGGCAAACTGGCCAAGCGTTTACAAAATGAGGGCCAGTCCGTCATGCTCGCCGCCGGCGATACCTTCCGTGCTGCGGCCATTGAACAGTTACAAGTCTGGGGTGAACGTAACAACGTAAAGGTGATTGCACAATCACATGGTTCTGATTCCGGTGCCGTGATCTTCGATGCACTCGATTCGGCCCGCGCCAATAATATCGATGTACTTATTGCCGATACCGCAGGGCGTTTACATAATAAAGACCACCTGATGGAAGAGATGAAAAAGATCTATCGCATCGGGGACAAGTTTGATGCCGAACTACAACGTGAAGTGATGCTGGTACTCGATGCCGGTACCGGACAAAATGCATTGATGCAGGCCAAACAGTTTAATGATTCAATTGGTATCGACAGTCTTGTCTTAACCAAACTCGATGGAACGGCAAAAGGGGGCATTGTTTTTACTTTGGCGGATGAATTAAACATCCCGATCCGTTTTATCGGTGTTGGCGAAAAGGTCGAAGACCTGCGGCCGTTTAATGCCTCTGAATTTATTGATGCCTTGTTGGTGAAAGAAGCATGATTCGTTTTACCAATGTCCACATGACCTATCCCGGCGGTAACGAGGCCTTACGTAATATCAACCTGCACATTGATCGCGGCGCCATGGTATATATCGCCGGTCGTTCCGGGGCGGGTAAAAGCACCTTATTGAAAATGATTGCCTTGATCGATCGCCATACCCGCGGACAGATCATTATTAACGGACAAAACCTCGAACGTGTCCGTTCAAGCCGTATTCCTTTATTCCGCCGTCATATCGGTTTTATGTTTCAGGACCATCGTTTGCTGTTTGATCGCACGGTGTTTGATAACGTCGCCTTGCCTTTGGTGATTGCCGGTTATCGTCATCAGGAGATCCGTAAACGCGTACAGGCCGCGCTGGATAAAGTCAGTCTGTTACCGAAGATGAACAACAACCCGATTACCTTGTCCGGTGGTGAACAACAACGTGTTGGTGTTGCCCGTTCCGTTGTGCATAGACCCGCGATATTACTGGCCGACGAACCCACCGGTAATCTCGACCCCGCTCTATCGTGGGACACGATGAAACTGTTCGAACAGTTTAACCAGGTTGGTGTAACGGTATTAATCGCGAGCCATGATCTCGACATGATTAAACGTATGCAAAAACGCATTATTACTTTAAAGAACGGTCGCATACTGACCCATGCCGGAACACCTATCGAAGAATGAACGCGGCGATAAAGAAAAAAGCAGGCGCACGCAAAAAGAAACCGTTTAAGGAAGAACTTAAACGCCGTTTTGACATGTGGTTGTTACAACATGCACAGGCATTGATCTTCAGTCTCGGTCAATACCTGCGTTATCCAATCAGTCATGTCTTAACGACGGCTGTTATCGGTATCTCGCTGGCCTTACCCGCCAGTTTTTATGTGTTGTTGGATAACGTGCGTACAGTGTCTTCCGGTTGGGACGGTTCCTTACAGATCACCTTGTTCTTACAAAATGAAATTACTGATGAACAGGCCGTCGAGTTTGCAACGAAGCTAAAACAAAATAGCAAGGTCAGTGATACTGAAGTCATTAAACGTGCCGATGCGCTGGCCGAGTATCAAAAACTTTCCGGCTTCGCGGATGCACTGGATGCACTCGATGAAAACCCGTTACCCGATGTCGTGATTGTTAAACCGAATATGACATCCGCCTCTGAAGCAGAGACGGAGGCGTTTACCAAAGAACTGGAAGCCATGCCGGAAGTGAACAGCGCGCAATATGACAGCCAATGGATCAAACGTCTGCTGACTTTACTGGAGATCATTCATCGCGTGGTCGTGATCCTTTCTACTTTATTGGCGGTCGCCGTGTTACTGATCGTGGGTAACACCATCCGTATGGCGATCTACAATCGCCGCGCCGAGATCGAGATCACCAAGCTGTTTGGCGGGACGGATGCCTTTATCCAACGACCGTTTTTATACAGTGGCCTCTGGTACGGTGTTTTCGGCGGCATTATTGCCTGGCTCCTGATCACGATCTCCATGCAATTATTGCGTGGCCCGGTGGTACAACTGGCCAACCTTTATGACAGCGATTTTGAGCTGATTGGCCTCGGTTTTACCGATACGCTGATCCTGCTCGGGACCGGTATCGCCCTCGGCCTGTTAGGCTCCTGGATCTCGGTAAAACGTCATTTACGCGCCATAGAACCCGTCTAACCCCTTCATTATCAAGCACTTATTTTCGCTTTGTGCGGGAACTTCAAATAAAATTAGCACTCAAATAATCAGAGTGCTAAACTCATGGCTATAAAGGCCGATTTATTTAGGAATTTTGAAGTTTGGGGAATTTAATGAGTATGAATCAGCTTACACAATTAAATCTTGCACTACCGACAGGTTCGATTGAGAGTTACATCTCATCGGTCAACCAGGTGCCCATTCTGTCTCTCGAAGAGGAACAGGATCTGGCCCACCGTCTCCAGCAGGAAAACGATATCGAAGCCGCTCGCCGTCTGGTTATGTCACACCTGCGATTTGTCGTAAAGATTGCCCGCGGTTACAGCGGTTATGGTCTGTCCCAGGCGGACCTGATCCAGGAAGGTAATGTCGGTTTAATGAAAGCCGTTAAACGTTTCGACCCAACAGTGGGTGTGCGTCTGGTTTCCTTCGCCGTACATTGGATACGCGCCGAGATTCATGAATTCATTTTACGCAACTGGCGTAT
>JBNLAL010000019.1:0-12124 GCA_050302115.1 Gammaproteobacteria bacterium
AAGGAAGTCTATAAGAACATGAATCAGGGTGATTACTTTTTAATCGGGGTTGACCGGGTTAAAGATCATGATGTGTTGCATGCAGCCTATAATGATGCGCAGGGACTGACGGCGGAATTTAATTTGAATGTTTTACACGTATTAAACCGGGAACTGAGTGCAAATTTTAATATCAATGATTTTTCTCACTCCGCAATGTTCAATACAGAAAAAGAACGAATTGAGATGCGTCTGATCGCGAAAACTAAACAACGGGTCGAGATCAGTGACCTGAATGAATCGATTCAATTTTTACCGGGTGAAAACATACTGACCGAGATCAGTCAAAAATACACTTATGACGGCATAGAGGAAATGCTTATGCAGGCTAATTTTTCCATTTTGGAGCACTACGAAGACAAAAAGTCCTATTTCTCGCTGGTATTAACCAGAAAATAGCTAATCACTCGCTATCCATTTTCCGGAAATCTGCTCAGCCAGGGCCGGATTATCTATATATGGGTTACGATTACCCTGGAGTTCCTCGATACGATTATTCCGTAAAATTTCCTGTTTGCTCGGAGGATCCTCACGATTCCATTTTTTTAATAAAGCTAACATTTTCAGATCAATTGGAACCCCATATTGACCGTGCATATAGAAAATCGAACGAGCTATATTGCCGCGAGCAATGGGTCTTGGTTCAGTTATACCTAAATGACGTTCAAAATCACAGTCATCATAACGCCAGTCTTCCCCCTCAATTTCACCAAAGGCAGTATCCCTGCGAGCAACATCAACATCCTGCCATGTTGGGTAAAGATTATGCATATCAGCTTCCATACGTGTGTAACGTGAATTTTGATCCATCCGGCATTGCCGACGGCTGTTACAATTAAGGAAATTTAACATCCAGCTCACCGGATATATTTGCTCTATGACAAATGTTCTGCCATCCGTGGCCTCGATCGCGCTGTCAAAACGGAAACCGCAATACAGCGACCAACCACCATTATTATATAACTCATTCCAGAAAGTATTGACCGCAACTTCGTCAAAATTTTCGACAGGAAGCGTCTCTGTCATTCCGGAATTGAGGTAACCGACAAAAAAAAGGGCGAATATTATCTGAACAGGACGAGACACATTAAATAATAATTATTTGTAAATTTTTGAAATAAAGTCATCTAATCATATAACAGACAGCGTAAAAATGTGAATATTACGATTTAGACTGTAAAATCGTTTCCCGGATAATAAAGAATCACGGTATGTTTCCCAATCTTGACAGGCATAAAACTCTATTTGGCTACTTTATCTTGATTAGTCTTCTGATCAAACTGGCAGCCTGCTCAGATGGTCTGTCCCAACTGGAACGAATCCAGTCACGTGGTGTCTTGCGCGTGGCCATGATCGCTACCCCACCAATATATTTTCCAGATGAATCACAGATTAAAGGATATGACTATGAAATTATCTCCGACTATGCCAACTCACTTGGTGTAAAAATGGTCGTTGTCAGGGCAAATACAATAAACGAATTAATACGCCTGTTAAAACAAGGTAAGGCACATATTGGTATCTCAGGTAGTTTGCCAAATTATCTGGGTAGTAAGATACAAGCCAGTCCAGCCTATGATCCCGATGAATGGTACGTGATCGGTAATCGGGAGAACATTTTGCCGGAAAATATTAGCGGAATTAATCCGGGAAAGATGGTCGTTGCGAATGGTAGTCGTCCGGCAATGGTGCTTTCTGAACTGGGGAAAAAACATCCATCCCTATATTGGCTCGAATTACCCGATTCCAACACACGTCAAATACTGGAAGCTGTTAACAACAATACATTTAAACTGAGTGTTATTAATAAAGATGTGTTTACCTATTATCGACACCTTTACCCTGAAATTAAAATTGCATTTACTTTACCGGAAAAATATTCGTCCTATCTTTTAACAAATAAAAATGATGATACATCTCTTGAGAAATCTATTAACGCATATATAGAAAGCTATATTCATAGTAATAAATCAAAACAGCTACATAACACCTATTTTCGTCATTTGAGTGTCTTTAATTATATAGACAGTCTTTATTACCTGGAACGAATTAAAAAACTATTACCCAAATATGAAAAGTATTTTATTAATGCTGCAAAAAAATATGATTACGATGAACGTTTTCTTGCTGCTGTGAGCTATCAGGAATCACACTGGAATCCCGAAGCCCGATCTCATACCGGAGTAAGGGGTTTGATGATGTTAACCAAGGATACGGCCAAGCGTGTTGGTGTTAAAGATCGAACTGATCCGGAACAGAGTATTAACGGTGGTGCCAAATACCTTAACCTGCTAAAAGAATCATTACCTGTTTCTATAAAAGAGCCTGATCGATCCTGGATGGCATTGGCGGCTTATAATGTAGGACTTGGTCATCTTGAAGATGCGCGAGTCTTAACAGAAAAAGCAGGAGATGATCCGAATGTCTGGGTTGATGTAGAAAAACATTTGCCAAAGTTGAGTCAAAAAAAATGGTATCAACAAACAAAGCATGGTTATGCTCGTGGACATGAGCCTGTCCAGTTTGTTCGCAGAATCAGACGTTATTACGATATCTTACGCTTGTACCAACAGGAAGAATTACTGGAAAAACTGGATACACCAATACACTATCACGAGCTTTCTATCAGTTCACCTGCGATCTGACTTTATTATTATATCCCTGACGAAATTCACTCATTAAGACCTTTGCTTCAGAGTATTGGGAGTCTGATAATTTTTTACTCACCTTGGATAAGGCTTCACTAATGTGGGAGTCATTACTTGTATCACTTGCCAATGCTAACCAGGCATAGGCTTTTACATAATCCTTTTCTACTCCCATTCCTTTGGCGTAACGAACACCCAGCATATGTTGCGCTTTGTAATAACCTTGCTTGGCAGATCGTATAAACCAGTTTAATGCCTCCCTTTCATCTTGTTGGACTCCTTTGCCATTGACATATAAATGACCCAAACGATACTGGGCCTTGGCGTAACCCGCTTCAGCGGCCATACGATAATATTTAGCTGCTTCGATTTCATTAACAGGGATTCCCAAACCATAAGCATGTATTTTTCCAATTTGATAGTTTGCCTTGGCATAAGACTGTTTTGCCGCCAATTGAAAACACTTTTCTGCTTTTTTAAAATCTTGCGCTACCCCTAAACCATTTACATAAAACAATCCTAAATTAAACTGGGCACGGGCATATCCTTGTTGTGCTGCCAATTGATGCCACTTAAAGGCCTCTTCATCATCCTGTGGAACACCCAGGCCACCTCCATACATTAATGCAAGGTTATATTGTGCCTTGGCATATCCCTGATTAGCAGCTTTTTGATACCAGGCAGCGGCTTCCGCTTCATTAACATCGGTACCCAATCCTTGTGCGAACATTAAACCAACATTTAATTGTGCCTTCATATGACCTTGTTCAGCTGCACGTAAATACCAATCAAATGCTTCTTTATCGTCTCTGGTAGTACCTATCCCTTTTGAATACATGTATGCAAGGTTATAACGTGCACCAGCATGACCTTGCTTGGCCGATTTTAAATACCAGTCATAGGCTTGTTTATAGTCTTTATTAACACCCAGTCCATGTTGATAGCACCATGCAATATTGGCTTGCGCTGAGGCATCACTGTGTGATGCTGCCCGATTTAGCCAGCTTACTGCTTCAACATGATCTTCCGGAACGCCAATACCACGTAAGTACATTTGTCCCAGTTTGGATTGGGCCTTACTGGAATCACCTTCTGCCGCTTTCCGATACCAATAAGCAGCCTGCCCCTGATCGTGGGGGACTCCAAAGCCATTTTCGTAAAGCTCGGCTAATTGAAGCTGTGCTTCAATATCACCAGAATTGGCATCATTGGTTAATGCAGAAATTTGCGCACCCATTTTGATACTTCGCTGAATGAACTCCTGAAGATTACTCCTATTGGAAAAGCTTAGCCTGTATGATGTCATTTTTGTATATCATTCAGGCATTTTCATGGCTTTTTTCAAAACTATTTCAGGCAAAACTTCTGATAGACTGTTGTTATATGGATAATAAATTAACGACTCAAAGCTATAGTCAACTCGATCCTGACACCATAATCAATGCAATCGAGTCTTTAGGCTATCTATCTGACCAGCGTATTTTGGCACTGAATAGTTATGAAAACCGGGTTTATCAAGTCGGTATTGAAGAACAATATCCAGTTATTATGAAATTTTATCGTCCCGGTCGGTGGTCAGATGAAATGATTCTGGAAGAACACGATTTCACAATGGAACTGGCAGATAATGATATTTCCGTCGTCCCCCCGGTTGTTATAGACGGACAATCGTTATTTAATTTTAAAGACTACCGGTTTGCAGTTTATCCACGCTTTGGCGGCTATGCACCAGAACTGGATAATCCCGATCACCTGCTACATCTTGGACGAATACTGGCGCAATTACATAACATTGGAGAAACAAAGCCATTTACACATAGACCCGATATTAATATTGAAGACTTTGCCATTAAACCGGCAAAGTATTTGCTAGATAATAAATTTATTCCGATGGATATTGAACAATCCTATTCAACATTAATTGATGATGTTGTTATCAGGATTAAAAATTGTTTTGAACGTGCAGGAGAGTTTAGCACTCTGCGTATCCATGGTGATTGTCACCATGGCAATATACTTAGTCGCGATGATAAATTTCATATTGTTGATTTTGATGACACACGCAGTGGCCCGGTTATTCAGGATATCTGGATGTTTCTATCGGGAGACCGAAATTATATGACTGCACGCCTAAACGATTTTATGGAGGGTTATACCGAGTTTCGACATTTTAATGCGCGTGAACTGCATTTAATCGAAGCACTCAGAACATTAAGACTGATACACTATTCGGCATGGATCGCTCAACGTTGGGAAGACCCGGCCTTTCCGATTGCCTTTCCTTTTTTTAATACGCAACGTTACTGGGAAGATCAGATACTGACCTTGCGTGAACAAGCTGCAGCGATGGATGAAGAGCCCTTAAGCTGGAAACCGATGTAAACTATTAACATGGCAACAACAATCAATACTGAAAACATTGACGAAGAACAAAATATTCCTGCAAAAATTGTAACGGAATATAATTGGCAATATATATTGGACATTGCCAAACAACATAAACAGCAACTCATTATCGCTAATATTGTTGCGATTATTGCGACCCTTGCCAGTGTTCCAGTACCGCTATTATTGCCTTTACTGGTCGATGAGGTTTTGTTAGATAAACCTGCCGTCGTTGTTCATACCATAAACGGTTTTACACCTGCTAACTGGCATCATCCTGAGTTATACATTTTTACCATTCTTTTTGTCACTTTATTCCTGAGGCTAGCTGCTCTTGGCTTAAATGTATTTCAAACTCGGCAATTTACAATAATTGCTAAAGACGTGATCTTTAAAATTCGTCATACACTGCTTTCACGACTAAACCGTGTTTCCATGGCCGAATATGAAACGCTGGGCAGTGGTACTGTTGCCTCTTACTTCGTTACCGACCTTACCACGGTAGATGAATTTGTCGGCACAACCGTCAGTCGTTTATTAGTCGCTGTACTTACCATTGTTGGTGTCGCAATTATCTTACTAATCATGCATTGGCAAATTGCTTTACTGATTTTATTTGCCAATCCCATTGTTATCTATTTCACTACAGTGCTTGGCAAGCATGTCAAAGAATTAAAGAAAAACGAAAATTCGGCCTTTGCCATCTTTCAACAATCCCTGACAGAAACGCTGGATTCAATTCACCAGATACGTGCCAGTAATCGTGAAAAACATTATTTAAAACGTATTATCGAACAGGCACGTGATGTAAAAGACCATGGCATTGCCTTCGCCTGGAAAAGTGACGCGGCTAATCGCTTGAGTTTTGTGGTATTCCTGTTTGGTTTTGATATCTTTCGCGCCGTTGCCATGCTCATGGTCATCTATTCCGGTTTAAGTATCGGTCAGATGTTTGCCGTGTTCGGTTACCTCTGGTTCATGATGGCGCCGGTTCAGGAAATATTGAATATTCAATACGCATTCTATAATGCCAAGGCCGCATTATCGCGTATTAATGAGCTACAGAAACTGGACCAGGAACCCAGTTATCCACACATAATTAATCCGTTTGAAGATAAGCATACGGTAGGTATCAATATTAATGATCTCTACTTTGCCTATGGTGATGGCCCTGATGTTTTAAACGGCATAAACCTGAATATTGAGCCCGGTGAGAAAGTTGCATTGGTTGGAGCCAGTGGTGGCGGTAAATCAACACTGGTACAGGTCTTAATCGGACTCTATCCGGCTAAAAGTGGTGAAATTTTTTATGATGGTGTTCCGGTAACAAAAATTGGTCTTGATATCGTTCGCGAACATGTCGCAACAGTATTGCAACATCCTGCCCTTTTTAATGACTCTGTCAGGATCAATTTAACATTGGGTCGGGAACTGGATGATAAACAACTTTGGCATGCACTTGAAATTGCACAATTAAAGGAAACCATAGAAGTATTACCGGATAAGCTGGATACGATTGTTGGACGTCAAGGTGTTCGCTTGTCAGGTGGACAACGTCAACGCCTGGCCATTGCCCGAATGGTGTTAAGCGATCCTAATGTCGTCATACTTGACGAGGCCACATCTGCACTGGATGCAGAAACCGAATATCACTTGCACATGGCTTTAACTGATTTTCTGGAAAATAAAACAACGATTATTGTGGCCCATCGCTTAAGTGCGATTAAACAGGCTAACCATGTATATGTCTTTGAAGCCGGCCAGATTGGTGAACAGGGAACGCATCGAGAATTGCTTTCCCAGAATGGCCTTTACTCAAAACTATACGGTGTTAGGCAGTCACATTAATTGAAATTTTTATGTTTCAAACCAGCTTGTCATTAGATAGCTGTATTGCTCTGTTTAGCGTCATGCTTGTACTGGCTATCATACCCAGTGTGAGTGTTATGGTTGTGACTGCGCGTACGATTTCACATGGATTTAAGCATGGCCTGTATACGACTGTTGGCATTATCGCAGGTGATGTCCTATTTATCTTACTTGCAGTGTTAAGTCTGACATTTCTTGCCAACATCATGGGTGAATTGTTTAGCCTGATAAAATACCTGGGCGGTGCATACCTGATCTGCCTTGGCATAATTTTGTGGTTATCAAAAAAGAAAGTCTCTTCCAATAATACTGATGTCGACACTTCTGCGTTCTCAAGTTTTTTAGCCGGTTTGCTAATTACGCTAGGGGATCAAAAAGCCATACTGTTTTACCTTGGTTTTCTACCCGCATTCCTGAATTTTACAATGATTACTTATCTTGATGTATTTATAATCATATTTATTGCAATTATAGCTATTTGCTTTGCAAAAATAGGCTATGCGTACATGGCATACAAATCTACTACATTAATTGGTGAAAAAACTTACCAATATATCGATATTGCTGCAGGTACAATTATGATTGTTATAGGATTGTTTATTTTCTTTAAACCCTAAAATATTATTTATTCAAAATCCTGAATTTTTAGAAAATCTCTGACTCATAATGAAAATCACAGACAAACATATGCAGACCAGGTTTTATCATGTATTGGCTTTAATATTCATATCCCTTATTTGTGCCTGCCAAATCAAATCTGATCCCTATATTTCCATTTTTGGTTCAACTATGGGCACGACTTATTCAGTCAAATATCAACAAATAAACGAAATTCCCGAACAAGAACATGTGCATTCCAGTATAGAAAAAATCCTGTCTGATATTAATCAATCCATGTCGACTTATATTGATGATTCGGAGTTATCACTATTTAATCGATCCCGGGATACCGGTTTTCAAAAACTCTCTGATGATTTATATAAAGTTATCAAACATGCCAACCAGGTTCGTATATTAAGCAATGGCGCCTTTGATGTCACAGTAGGTCCACTGGTAAACCTGTGGGGTGTTGGGCCTGATCCGATGGACCATAAAATACCAACAGATGATCAAATTAATGAACTACGGCAACACACTGGTTTTGCTAAAATTCAATTTGATCCGACCACAAAAAGTATCGCTAAATCAGAACCGGATATGTATATCGACCTATCTGGAATCGCCAAGGGTTTTGCCGTTGATAAATTGTCCCACTATCTGGATTCGTTGCAGATTGAAAATTATTTGATTGAGATAGGCGGAGAATTAATTGGTAAAGGTATTAATTCTGAGAATAATCCCTGGCAGATTGGTATAGAACAGGCAAAACCGCTCAAACGTTCAGTACAACAAATAATTAATCTGGAAAACATGGCGATGGCAACTTCGGGAGATTACCGCAATTATTTTGAACAACATGGAGTGCGTTATTCCCATACGATTGATCCTGTGAACGGCAAACCAATTCTCCATCGTCTTGCTTCAATATCCGTGTTGGATAAATCGACCATGCATGCTGATGCGATGGCAACTGCATTTATGGTAATGGGATCTGAAAAATCTATGGCACTTGCAGAAAAATTAAACATCCCCATATATATGATCATCAAAACTGATAAAGGTTTTGAAGAACGATACAATAAACTTTTCGAAACATATTTTTCTAATTAAATGAATTCCTTTTTATTTCTTATTTTCCTGGGGGTGATTATCTGGTTCTGGCAAGACACGCTAAAGGCCAGGGAAAATGCAGTAATGCGTGCCAAACGGTATTGCAAGGAGTTTGATTACCAGTTCCTGGATGACAGTGTTGCATTGATATCACTAAAACCCGGTCGCGATCCAAATGGAAATTTTACTTTTTTTCGAAAATACCATTTTGAATTTAGCCTTGATGGCTACAATCGTTATAATGGAACGGCCTGGTTAATCGGCCAGCACTTACAATCAATACAACTCGAACACCCGGAAGGAGTAATTATTGAAGGTAAGGACACATCGAAACCAGAAATACACTAAATACGGAGAAATTATTTCATGCCCTCTTTTGACGTTGTTTCAGAAATTGATCAACACGAATTGACCAATGCGATTGATCAAGCCAACAGAGAGATTGGTAACCGTTTTGATTTTAAAGGCACCAACTCAAAGATTGAAATGGTCGATGAGAGTCTGACAATTACATCCGCCTCTGAATTCCAAGTGAAACAGATCCATGACATACTGGAGAATAAAGTCTCTAAACGGGGAATTGATGTACGTTGTCTGGAATATGGTGATATTGTTGAAAATAATAACCAGGCAAAACAAACCGTTAATATAAGAAAAGGTATCGATAAAGATCTCGCCAGAAAAATTGTCAAGATGATGAAAGAAACCAAATTAAAAATTCAGGCCAGTATACAGGGTGACCAGGTGCGTATTAGTGGTAAAAAGCGTGATGATCTGCAAGAAGCGATTGCTGCGTTAAAGGCCGCCAAGATTGATCTGCCTTTACAGTATGTCAATTTCCGTGATTAATTTTTAGATGAACTCTTCCATAGATCTGCATACACATTCTACTGCATCTGATGGTGCCTTTACGCCAACTCAATTGATTGAAAAAGCCATGGGGGCAGGTGTGGAAACCTTGGCTTTGACTGACCATGATACTGTCGCGGGTTTACAGGAAGCAAAATCAGCAGCCATAGAACGAGGGTTAAACTTCATCAATGGTATTGAATTATCAACCTCTTGGAATTTTAAAACAGTTCACATTGTGGGGTTAAACATCGATTCTGAAAGCCCGGCCATGCATGAGGCAACCCTACATTTAAAACAATTACGCGAAGAACGTGCGATAAAGATTGGAGAAAAACTGGCCAAGGCAGGTATCTCTGATGCTTATAAAAATGCAAAACAATTGGCTGGCAATGGTACTGTAACGCGTCAGCATTTTTCGCGTTTCCTGGTTGAAGCTGGTCATGCGAAAAACCAAACTGATGTTTTTAAACGTTTTCTGGTTAAAAACAAACCGGGCTTTGTTTCTGTTGCATGGCCTAGCCTCGATGACACTATTTCCCGAATCAACAACGCGGGTGGCGTAGCTGTTATTGCCCATCCGCTACGTTACACAATGACAGGTACCAAGCTACGTAAACTAATTGAAGAATTTAAATCTTTAGGCGGCAAAGCTATTGAAGTTGTGACTGGTCATAACAATATCGGCGAGCTTGAGCTTGCAACCAATTACGCTAAACGTTTCAACATAGCTGCATCCATTGGTTCTGATTTTCACAACGAACAAACCTCATGGGGCCAAATTGGCAAACTTGCGACAATGCCAAAGGGATTAACACCTGTCTGGGAATTATGGTAAAAAATCTAATTTGATTTTATTATTTATCAGAATTTCTTAACAAGGCATCTATCTCTGAAGACAACGCATGGTCGTGTGCAATGGTAACTTTTTTTGAACGTTCAGCCTGCATATTCGCTTCCTCTATTATTCTTCTCTTTGCTTCCTTAATCTCCATATTGACAGGTGATGCTTCATTGAAAACCTGTTCCTGCACCCACTCTTTTAAGTCTCTGCTTATTTCGTCATCATTTGTGACTTTATTTTGAATTTCTTGTTTAATTGCTTCCAGCTTTTCAAATTGGTTGGTTATTTCATTTTGATTTTTATGCAATTCTTTCTTCAATCTTTGTGCTGATAATTCTTCTTCAGCTTCTTTCTTCATTTGTTTTATTTTTTCAATCTCATTTGTCTTCCATGAATAAAATGCTTGCAATTTTTTTTCTTCATCCTGCAGACGCTGATTAATATCATCCTGTATTTTAAGCATTTTCTCTTCCTGTTCCCTTCGCTGCTTTTCAAACTCTTCGTATATCTGGCGCTTTTCCTGTTCCAGATCATCCTGCATCTTTTGCGCTTGAAGGATTAACTTATTTGCATTTCTGGTTTGAATAGTTACCCCTTCTTTATGGTTCTTGAGCTTTTCATTTGTAGCACTCATCACCTTTTTTTCCAGATCAGTTGCAATTTTTTTAAAACTCAATAACTCCTGAAATTGTGATCTGACGATATCCAGTTCCTTACGTAATTGGTTTATTTCATCATGAAATTCGGAATTGAGAATAAGAATTTTATCGTCAATATCACCATCGTTATCTTTTTTAAAAGGCAGGATATCTGCGGATGGTGAAGACGTTTTTTTCTCAACAACTTTTGGCTCTGGTTGTCTTGGTTCAGAACGCCTGAATAAGTGCTTAAGACCAATATTTAGCTGATGAACATCATAACCATTCTGAGCAAGTATATAAGCAGCAATAGCACTACGTGCGCCCGTATCACAACAGGTAATATAAATTTTTTTATTATCCAGTTTTTTAGCCTGCATTCTTAACAGGTTAAGTGGGATATTAATGCTATTCTCTATAGAGAAATCCTGATATTCATCAGGGTAACGAACATCCAGCCAAATAGCTCCCTTTTTTACCATTTGCTGAGCTATATCGAGATCAACTTTTTTCATTATCGGATCAAGAATCAGTTCTCTGAAATCTGTTTTCGTTAAACGCATTAAACGTCCATCAGTCAACATGGTAACTGAGGCATTTCTTTTCAGATTGGAAATAATCCCCTCTTCTCCAAAGGTATCACCTTCACGCAATTCTGTTAGAGTAATGTCCTGAGTTCCTGAAGAGGGTTTGCGGCTTACCTTACAACGCCCCATTTGAATAATATAAAAATAATCACCTTCATCCCCCTGGTTTACGATAACATCACCTTCAAATACATCTACTGATTCTATTCGGGCAAATATCTTCTGAATATTTTCAACTGAAATACTTGTAAATAATGGTGACTGTAGGATTTTTGTCATCCAGTCTCCGTTATCTTCACTTCCCAGATCATTAACTTCGAGCCCATCATTATCATGGCGGTTTTCTGTTCTATGCCCAACCAGAAAAGAATCAAGCAGGTTTCTATCAACGACAAGTATCCTGGACTCAACAATAGATTTTGCAGTATATTGACGTGGCTGGAATTGCGCGAGTGGATAACGCGCATCGTCTGTATTAGATACAATATGAAAGTTATTATTATTCGTTGAGATCAGCTCCAGTTCACCTTCTAACAAATAATAGGCAAAATCATC
>JBNLAL010000020.1:0-11993 GCA_050302115.1 Gammaproteobacteria bacterium
CGCTGGATCCTGCTGATTCAGGAGCAATTTTATATAGTCATTGCGGCCGATTTGATAGGCCGAGCGGATCTGGTATTTCAGGTTTTCCTTTTCCTGTTTAAGCGTTTGTTCATGTTCGATCTGTTCGAATTTTAAATCTTCCAACTCTGCATTTTTTTTCGAGATTGCGAGTTCTATATCATGCAAGCGTGTCAGGGTTTCAGCAGTCGTGATCTCGTTTTCGCGTAATTCTTTCCGAAGTTTATCCGCTTCGCTTTTTGCTCCCTTGATCCGGGTTTCGACATCTTTAATGCGTATACGCAAACTTTCCAGTTCGGTGGCCTTGGCCTGGGTTTCTTCTCCGGATTCGGAATATGCAACAGGTGAAAGTGTTAGAAAAATAAAAAGCAGGGAAAATATTGTTTTTATCTTAAGTAAACTCATGTGATTAGTTTACTTGCCTATGACCGCAGGTGTCTCCTCTTCTTTCAATCGGATTAGAGAACGTCCAGTCATTTCTTCAGGTTGTGGCAACCCCATAACAGTTAGCAACGTTGGTGCAATATCAGATAATGATCCTGTCCCCGGCACAAAATCCACTTTTCTACCAATGTAAAGCAACGGTACCAGGTTACTGGTATGTGCAGTATGTGCCTGTGATTTGATTTTTTCAGTCGTATAGGCCTTGAGTTGTTCAGCGTTACCGTGATCAGCGGTAATCATGACTTCACCGCCTACTGACTGCGTACACGCTATAACTTTATCCAGACAGCGGTCTATGGTTTCAATGGCTGTAATAGTTGCTTTGAAGTTGCCTGTATGTCCAACCATATCAGCATTGGCATAGTTACAGACGATGAAGTCGTATTTACGGCTGGTAATAGCTTCGTTAAGACGCGTTGTAATTTCCTCAGCACTCATTTCTGGCCGCATGTCATATGTTTTTACATGTGGAGAGGGTACGAGGATGCGATCTTCTCCTTCAAAAACACGTTCTTCTCCACCGTTAAAGAAGAAGGTGACATGCGCATATTTTTCCGTTTCCGCAATACGCAATTGTTTAAGGCCAAGCTCAGCTATGTATTCCCCCAGAACATGTTTTAGATGGACAGGGGGAAAGGCTACAGGAAATTCATAATTCGCCTTGTAAGAGGTCAGGCTAATAAATGATTCGAGTTTTGGATAACGTTCACGCTCAAAGGCTTTAAAATCAGGTTTGGTAAACGCCCGGGCCAGTTGTCTGGCGCGATCAGCGCGATAGTTTGCAAAAACGATGACATCACCATCCTCGACAATAACGGGTGGTTCACCCTGCTTTGTGATTGCCGTGGGACGAATAAATTCATCGGTTTCACCGCGAGCATAGGCCATATCAACGGCAATAAATGGATCCGTAGAACGAAATTCTGCCTTGCCCTGGCTAATCAAATCATAGGCTTGTTGGGTGCGGTCCCAGCGTTTATTGCGGTCCATGGCATAAAACCGTCCTACCAGGGATGCAAAACGACCAATTCCCAACTCTCTCATTTTCAACTGGGCCTTGTGAATCGATTCCACTGCCGATTTAGGCGGAGTATCACGCCCGTCCAGAAAAGCATGTAAGTACAGTTTTTCTACACCGCATTGTTTAGCCAGTTCCATCAAGGCAAAGATGTGGTCTTCATGACTGTGTACACCGCCCGGAGAAAGTAGTCCAAAGAGATGTAAAGCCTTTCCATTCCGGGCAACTTTTTTAAATGCGGTTGTTAATGTTTCATTTTCGAAGAAACTGCCATCTTCAATCGCACGGGTGATACGGGTGAATTCCTGATCCACGATGCGCCCGGAACCGATATTCATATGCCCGACTTCCGAATTTCCCATTTGGGTACCGGGCAAGCCGACATCAACGCCCGATGCACTAATCAGGGTATGCGGGTATTCGTACCAGAAACGATCCCAGTTAGGTTTATTGGCTGAATAGATAGCATTGTAAAAGCTATTATCTGTATGGCCCCAGCCATCCAGGATAATCAATACGAGTGGCTTATGAATTAACTGCATCTGGAGAATATTTGGAATAGCAAAGTGATAATTGGAGAGAATTTCGCGGTGTTAGACATAAATAGTTGAACAAATCAGCTAATTTACTGTGAATTTAGACCTTGTAGAACTCTCTGCTAAAAGATGGGCAATACTATCATGAATCTTTGTCAGACAACACGTTATAGATTAGTACGAAATGTGAACATTGAACGGTTTTTTCACTGGCCGATATAACGTATCATGCGACCCTCATTAATCAAGCCGTGTAAGAGTATACCCGATGGAAAGATTGCCTGAATTTGTTGCCAATCACTTATTTTTATTTTCGCTTCTGATTGCCATTTTAATGTTATTAATATGGAACCTGTTTGGCGATATGTTGAGTGGAGTAAAGTCATTAATCCCGGCGGAGGTCACACGCTTGATTAACCAGGATAATGCCCAGGTGGTTGATATTCGTTCCCAGACTGATTTTGAAAAAGGTCATATCATTGGTGCCATCAATATCAGTATCGATCAATTGGGTTCTCAACTGGACAAACTCAAACAATATAAGGACCAGGGGATTATATTGTGTTGTACCAGTGGTTCGGATTCGGTGAAAGAAACAAGAAAATTAATGAATGAAGGGTTTGAAAAAGCCTATTGCCTAAATGTTGGCATATTAGCCTGGCAAAATGCTAACTTACCTTTAACAAAGGGGCTGAAATAAGAACAAACTCTTAATCTTTGTAAAACATAACAGGAATAATTAATGGCTGAAAAAGAAAAACAGGAAAAGCAACAGACACTGACTGAAGCACAATTCGCTATACAAAAGATATATGTGAAAGACATTTCTTTTGAAACCCCAAATTCACCAGAAGTTTTCAAGATGGAATGGAAACCGGAAGTCGATATGAATTTGACAAGTGAGACGAAATCTATAGGTGATAATTTATACGATGTTGTTTTATCGATTACGGTTACTGTAAAGGTTGGGGATAAAACGGCTTACCTGGTTGAAATTCAACAGGCCGGTATCTTTCTTATTGATAAGGTTCCGGAAGATCTTATCAAACAAATGGTTGCTACAGCCTGCCCGAATATTTTGTTTCCTTTCGCCCGTGAAGTTGTGACCGATATCATCACTCGAGGTGGTTTTCCGCAATTATTATTGTCCCCGGTTAATTTTGACGCGCTCTATATGCAACAACAGCAACTCCAGCAGAAAAAACAACAACAAGAAGCGTCAAAACCGGAATCAAAGACAACCCATTAACTTTGAGATTAAATAGTCATGCTAACTCAGACAGTATTAGTTCTTGGTGCTGGTTCCTGGGGTACGGCGCTGGCATTGGTATTGTCCCGAAATGGGCATCAGGTTTATCTTTGGGACATCGATAAAGCGCTAATAGATAAAATACAACAGGATCGTAGTAACGAAAAATATATTCCTTCAGTTCCCTTTCCTGATAATTTATTCCCTGTAAGTGAACTCGAACAGGTTCCGGTTGAGACAAAACATATTGTTCTGGCTGTTCCCTGTCATGCGTTAAGGTCGAGTTTAAAATTACTCGATCGTTTTTCTGAAAAATCAATTTGTCTTGCCTGTAAAGGTTTTGAACCCGGCACGCAAAAATTAAATCATGAGGTTGTTCACGAAGTCATTCCCGGATGTGCTGTATCAATACTCTCCGGTCCTTCATTTGCGAAAGAGGTGGGTAAAGCATTACCAACTGCAGTGACCATTGCTGCTGAAGAGATGTCCATTGCTCAGCAGTTTGCAGACTTGTTTCATAGTGAAGTTTTTCGTATTTATACCCATGATGATTACATCGGCGTACAGGTTGGTGGAGCAGTTAAAAATGTGATGGCCATTGCTGCCGGAATTGCTGATGGCCTGGGTTTTGGGGCAAACACACGTGCAGCACTTGTCACACGGGGTTTAACAGAAATCATGCGTTTAGGATTGGCAATGGGAGCAAAACAGGAAACTTTTATGGGGCTGGCCGGTTTGGGTGACTTGGTATTAACCTGTACCGATGACCAGTCGCGTAATCGTCGCTTGGGTTTGTTATTAGCGGAGGGATTATCGATTCAGGAGGCCAGTGATAAAATCGGGCAAGCCATAGAAGGATTAAAAACGGCCAATGAAGTGGGTGCGTTGGCGAAAAAATTTGAGATAGAAATGCCGATAACTGAACAAGTGATCAATGTATTGCAATCGACATGTTCTCCTCGTGATGCGGTACATAATCTTTTAATAAGAGAACCGAAAGCCGAAATGAAAGAGTAAGATCAAAAATAATTACTTAATTTTCACTTTTTAACAATCTCACATTGATGCTTCGCCCGCCCAGGACACAACAGTGCGAATTTCATAAATTCTGCATAACAGTAAAATCCTGGTCTAGACTTAATAATCACCTCAAACAGTTACGGTGTTTGTATTTATGATGATTAAACGAGTCCTGCTAATACTCGGGTTTTATCTGTTTTTGATGAGTGCAAATATTGCTCATTCACATTCTATGGATATCACGGAATTACAGAATGTGTTATCAAATTTAATAATTTGGCTGGAAAACCAGAAAAATATTAAATATGAAAATATAAGTCGCCCATCTATAAAAATAGTTAATATTAAGGAAATGTGTTCGATTGCTTATGGCGATAAGAGAAGAAACTTAAATTATCAAAAACAATGTAACAAGATTATGGGGCTTTACGATTACCATAATAAAACGATTCATATTACCCATGATGTCGATTTGAGTTCAGTAGAAGGGCAGGCAATTATATTGCATGAACTGGTGCATCATTTTCAATATGAATCAGGAAAAGCTGACAAGGTAAATAAAATAAATCAACTCGAAAACCTCGCTTATTTTCTAGAAAAAAAATTCATCAAAGAAAACCCGCTGTTTGCAGCAAAATAAATAAAAAGTAATTTTAATCTGGTTCTTTTCTTTTGCATTCTGCGTTAATCTTTTGCATAGCAGACGCATCAGGAACTATGCAGGACTCAGCTAAACAATTACTCCAACGTTATTGTAAGAATGCAGATCAAACTGCGTTTAGTCAGTTTTATCGTTCAGAGGCCGGGCGCTTATGGCAATTCCTGAGAAACCGTGGTTGTAATGAGCAAGGGGCTTACGACCTTTTATCTGAAACCTTTCTTAAATTCATACAAGTTGTTTGTAAAGATTTACGTGCCCCAATTGCCTTGTTATATCGTATCGCGATTAATTGTCATATCGATCAATATCGTCGTGATAAAGCCTCACCAATAGATTCTTCTATCGTTGATATTGAACAACATGTTTCTGATAAACCTGAATTACAGGATGAAAAAGAATATTTATTTAGTTTGATAAAAAAACTGCCTCAAGATGAACAAAACTTACTCTTCATGCGTTATAGAGTTGGGTTAACGCATAAAGAAATTGCAAACATGATAAAACTACCGGAAGGGACTGTGCGTAGGCAATGCGCAGCAATCCTGAAAAAGCTAAAACAGTTATGGCAAGAGGGCAGTGCTAATGAATAATTTTCCCTTGCCGGATGACAGTCATCTTGAAAAACTGATTGAACAGGTGTTTGAGCTTAACTATCGACCTGAACAGGAAAAATTAGACCGTTTGGAAGAACTTTTATTACTTAAAATAAAAAGACGGAAGCCTGTAAAAAAACTGAACAAAACGCCCTGGTGGATCGTTTTATTATTAACGGGAGGTTTAGCAACCGCGGCGTGGTGGGCTGGAGACATATTGATTGATATTCAAAATAAGAAAGTGAGTGAAGAACGAGTTTTCAGTGATAATGTAATAGGAAACGATATGGATAAGAACGTTATTGATCCAGGTCATGAAAATAACAACGATAATGATGAAAGCTATGAAAATAGAGAGTCTCCTGTAATCTATCAGAGAGAATCTTTTTAAACCAAAATGCTATGAAATTTAAAAACAGTGATAAAACAGCTTTAAATTATTTATTACAACTCGTTTGTTGTGTTGTCTCTGTTTTTTTTATTACCGAGGTTCAGGCAACCACCTTATATAGTGATGATTTTGAGAGTGGTTTTAACTGGACCACTTCAGATGGGAACCTGGGAGGTGTAAGTACGCAGACGTCAAATTCTCCGAGTAATTCCATGTACACACGGGGTGGGGTGGTAACCGTAACGTCACCCGTGGTGGATACTTCAGCATCTACCTCTTTATATCTCAGTGTATGGATACGTAAAGGTAGTGATGTGTTTAGTGAGAACCCCGAGAATGGAGATAACCTGGAATTTGGTTATATGGACAGTAGTAATTCTTTCGTTGTTTTGGAAACTTTTGTCGGCGGAGGAACTCAGGGGGAAATATTTACAAGATCATATGATTTAACGGGCACATCAGCTGTCCATGCAAACTTTCAGGTAAGGGCACGCCAGACCAATGGTTCCGGTGGCCCTCCTGCAAATGGCGGCATAGGTTGGGACTATTGGCATATTGATGATGTAGTGGTATTCGAACTTTCTTCGCCTTTTGCCGAGTGGCGTATGGATGAAGACAGTTGGTCAGGCACAGCGAGTGAAGTCGTTGATCAAACGGGTAATGGTTATAGCGGCACGGCTGTTAATGGAGCAACCACAGCGGTTACTTCACCGGCGATTGCGACTGATCCCGGAACTTGTGGTTATGGGACGTTTGATGATGCAGGTGGCGGCATTGGTGATTATGTTGAGTTAACAAGCTTACCCAACCAGTCCACTGATTTCACTATTACCAGCTGGATACGTACCAATGATAATACTCGTGCGGGTCAACGTATCTTTGCTGATGATGAAAGTAATACAGGAGGGTATGCACTCAGTGTTGGTGATGGCGGAACTGGAACATTACGTTTTTTCTCCCGTAACGTAACCAATATTATCCTGGATACAGGAAACGTTATATCAAGTAATACCTGGTATTTTGTCGCTGCTGTCGCAGATATCACTAATAGCCAACGGCAACTTTATATCTACGATACCAGTGGAACTTTAGTTGGGTCGGCTTCAGATACGTTTACGGGGACATGGGGAACAGATGCAGGCGTCGCGTCGATTGGAGGGGAAACTAACAGTGGTGAGACTGGAAACCGTTTTTTTGGTGATATTGATGAAGTGCGTTTTTATGACAGTGCACTGACTCAGGCCGAGGTTGAAGCGATACGTGATCAGACACATGATTGTCCTCTTCCTGCAGCGACGGCTGAATGGCGTATGGATGAATCAGCTTGGACAGGTACGGCAGGTGAGGCCGTAGATGAATCCGGTAATGGTTATGACGGGACTGCAGTCAATGGGGCGACTACAGATAGTACATCTCCCGTGGTTTCGACTAACCCTGGTACTTGTGGCTATGGCACTTTTGACGGTACCGATGATTACGTTGATGTAACAAACCTCTCAAGCATTTTAAATGGAACAGCAAGTCTGACCTTCTGGATCAATACAACGCAAACAGGTAATGATGCGGCCTGGCAGGCACCCGGGGTGACAGGTGTGGAACAGGCCGGTGGCTCGGATGATATCTTTTGGGGTTGGATTGATGCTTCGGGGAATATCGGTATATCGGTGGGTAATGATTTCACATCTAAATCATCCACGGCGATTAATGATGGCGGTTGGCATCACGTGGTACTGACACGAAACGCGACCAGCGGAGCCTATAGTATTTATATTGATGGCAGCCTTAATGCCAGTGGGACGTTGGCTACTGGCACCATTGGTAATGCCTTTACCAGTATTGGTCGTATTGAGGATACGGGGGGTACACCGGTATATTTTAACGGACAACTGGATGAAGTCCGTGTTTATAGTTCTGTGTTGAGTTCAGCTCAAGCTGTAACGGTGATGAATGAAACACATCCCTGTTCCAGCCTGCCTATAGCGTATTATCGTATGGACGAAACCTGGACGGTACCGGCTTCAGATACGGTGATTGATTACAGTGGTAATCTTAATCATGGTGATGCCATTTTATCAGGGACAGGTACTCAAATCTCAAATGACAGTACTTCACCCGCAATTGCAGGTAGTCCGGGGACGTGTGGTTTTGGATTATTTCCTGTAAATAATAATGATGCCAATCAACATGCAGTTGATTCCAAATTGGTGCCAGGTGATTCCGGGGCCGTTACTTTCTGGTATCGCAGTGATATTGATTGGAATATTGGTTCCGGTAGTGGCACGGTAAAATTACTTGATGCGACGAATTCCGCGACCAGTCGGTTTTTTCTACAGAAAAACGGAAACAATGGGCGTTTGATCTTTCGCATGGATGACGGTGCAGGAAATCAGGCACAAGTTATTACTCCTAATCAGACTTTTGTTGCTAATGAATGGGTTCATATCGCAATCACCTGGGACTTGCCCAACAATCAGCTTGAGATCTATATCAATGGGACATTGAGTAATACAGGAACGTCGACCGGAACTACGGCGGCGACATGGAACAGTTTATACATTGGTGATAATCGGGCAGTGGGTGTAACTGGAGATGGTACGGGCCGTTCTGCCTATGGCGCGATTGATGAAGTCAGGATATATCCTGATACCATTGATTCGGCTCGAGTTAATACTGATTTTACGTCGACTCATCCTTGTACATTAATCGACCATTATCAGATTAATGTTGTATCAGGTAGTCCGAGTGTTTGTGAGCCTATCACAATTGAGATTACTGCACATGATGTTACGAATGGAGCAATTAATGTCGATGCAGCAACGGTACTTAATTTTTCAACCAATTCAGGTACCGGCATCTGGACTTCGTTATTAACAGGTAGTGGCACATGGTCTCCTTCCGGGAATAATGATGGCATTGCGAGTTATACCTGGCCGGGTGGAGAGAGTAGTTTGCAAGTCACTTTCTCCCAACCTTCTGCAGTGACGGAAAATATTGATCTGGATGATGGGGCCGCAACGGATCTTTCAGGAGATGTCTTTGAAGATCCGGATATTAATTTTAATTCAGCACCAATAATTCGAATAACAACAGATGGCACTGATCAGGGTTCGATTGATACCGAGATTGCCGGGAAGAATTCAAATGTCGCGCCGGCACAAACCTTGTACGTTCAGCTTAAACAATCCGGAATCACTTTTTTTGGTCAGGATGCCTGTGAAGTACCACAACCGTATAGTGGTAATGTAACTGTACAGATAGCGGCTGAATGTATTGATCCTGCAAGCTGTGCAGGTAATCAGGTCTCTATTAATGGTGCCGCCGTAAATACTTACGATAGTGGCTCTGTACCGGCGTCATCGGCATCATGGACAGGCGTTAATATGAATTTTGATGCTGGTGCTACTTATACGGCCACGGATGATAATAAAGCCTTATTCTATTTCAACTATCCTGATGCAGGATCGATGAAACTGTATTTTGAAATACAGAATTTCAACCCAAGCGGGTTTGGCACACCGAATCTGGATTTTTCAGGGGAATCAAATATTTTTGTTGTTCGCCCGTTTGGTTTTTACATTGATGATTTTAAAGTCGAGACAGTTTCGAAAGCCAACCCTGTAGCGACTGACAGTACAGGTGGAATTTTTGCCAAGGCTGGGCAAAGTTTTTCAGTTGATGTTAGTGCCGTTGTTTGGGAAGCGGCTGATGATGATGGCAGTTCTGGCGGAACAGCAAACGATGGAATACCTGATTTAAACTCTGACTTGAGTGGAAATGCAACGACGCCTAATTTTGGTAATGAATCTACAGCAGCAACTGCTGATATTACGCATACTTTGGTGGCGCCAGTCAATGCCAGTGCTCAACAGGGAACGTTATCTGGCAGCGGTAATGTATCGGGTTTTGCATCGGGCATACTTAATGACCAAACGATGAGTTGGGATGAGGTTGGTATCATTCAATTGGATGTCACCATGTTGAATAATGATTATCTAAGTGGTGACGAAGATGTCATTGGACAAATTTTGTATTTGGGGCGTTTCACTCCGGCAAACTTAACAGTGCAAGTTGTCGGTAGTGCTCAATTTGACAATAGCTGTTCCACAGGTGGATTTACCTATCTCGATCAAACGTTTTATTACGGGCCAAATGCTAATGATGCTCCTCGCTTGCGTGTAAGAGGTGTCGATGTCAATGGCAATATTACCTATAACTATGATAGTGGTACGGGTGCGAACGGTTTCTGGAAATTAAATAGTACAACTTTACCTCGTGTCTATACTGATGCAGCCGGGGCTGCAGCATTGTTCAATTCACCAATTCTGGATACGGATGTTAACTATCTGAACATGGGTAATTATAACGGCCAAGTTATTTTGCGACTGGATCGTGGTACTGTTGGTGATATGTTTCTTTATCAAAGGGTGAGTGAAGAAGCTCCTTTTAATGCCAGTGCTGATCTGACATTTACCGGTGATGGACTGGTCGATGATGACGGTATCTGTTATGACGCTGACAGTGATGGGAACTGTGGTGAAATACCGGATGATAATTTTACTTATGGAAATATTACGGGTACCGGCGCTATGAGTCAGCGCTTTGGTCGTTTAAATATTGGTACAGCAGTGGGTTCCGAGTTATTACCCATATCCGTCACCTTTCAGACAGAGTATTACAATGGGACCGGCTTCATTTTGAATACGGATGATGATTGTACGGCTATTGCAGCCTCGGATTTAAGCCTGACAAGTGCGATCGCTTCTGGTTCTGGACCCACAATTGATATTACAGATTCCTGTGGGGGAACAGGTGTCGCAACAGCAACTATGGCAAACAATCCTCTTGTAGGTGGTCTGGGTGATCTGTCTTTTGCCCTTGCTTCGCCTGCTGAGGGGTGTAAGGGGTATGCTGATATCACGCTGGATTTAACAACCCTGATAATCGATTATCTGCAATATGATTGGCTTGCTGAGGATGGTACATATGATGATGATCCAAAAGGGCGTATCGATTTTGGTCTTTTCGAAGGACCAAAACAATATATCTACATTCGTGAACCTTGGTAAAAAAGTAAGCACTAACTTTGTTGAAAAATAATTAAAATCAACAAGTTATACCATCTTTCCTTTTCATTTTAACTATTTCACAACCAGTTTGGCTGGATTTACTGAAATATTGGTCCAGACTTTTTCAATAAAGCCGTTTTGGCTTGACTATTGATTCGTGCGAAATTCCAATAAATATATTTGACATTAATAACTTAGGGTGAAAAACTTAAGTGTATTATTAAAATATGGGCATAATATTGTCGTTAGTTGACGACTATAAGATAAAGCATAATAGTGAGCTAAAACTTTAATAGGGGTAACGAGTTGCTGGACTTTTTCAAAAAGAAACTTAAGAAAGGTGCCAGAGTTGCCGTTTGCACGGATGAAAACGCAATTTCTGTTGCCCGTGTTCGCCGTGAAAAAGACCTTCCTCCTAGCTTGGAAATTTGCGATGTCCAGGAAATCCAAAATATCTCTGTCCGTGATGCCGAGTTAGCACGTTTGACCAAGGTTTATAATCTTGATGAATACACTTGTTTAAGCTCATTAGAGTTGGGGGATTACAGTCTTCTGTTAGTCGAAGCACCGGACGTTCAGCCAGAAGAGTTACGTGCAGCAATTCGCTGGCGTGTAAAAGAATTGATTGATTTTCACATTGATGATGCTGTAGTCGATGTGTTTGAAGCACCTTCCTATAAAACCGCGGGTAACAACAAAATGATGTATGCCGTTGTGGCGAGATCAGCAAGGGTAAAAGAATTGGTCGAGCGGCTTAATACAGCCGGTCTTAACCTGGATATTATCGATATACCTGAATTGGCATTGAGAAATATTGCGGCAATGTTGCCGGAAGACGTTGGTGGTGTGGCATTGGTCTATATTGGTCAGCATCAAGGCTTGATAACAATAACTAAACAATCACAATTATATTTGTCACGAACAATTAACGCGGGCTCATCCGGATTGTCCGAGTCGGTGTTGAGTGTCATGGATGATGAAGATTGCCAACGTTGGT